>JBEKSH010000402.1:0-5396 GCA_049517235.1 Roseiarcus sp.
TAGTAGCGCCGGTGCGGAATGCCCATAGTCCGTGCAACGGTCGGACCGGCAACCGCGCCCCCCACGCCGCCGACGACGGCGCCCACGGGCCCGGCGACCGCGGCGCCCGCCACCGCCCCGACGGCTGCGCCGCCAACCCGTTCCGAGGGGGTGTTGCAAGCCGCGACGCTGAACGCGGCGGCGCAACCAAGAAGCAGATTCCGGACCGCTTTCGCCATGTCGCAACTCCTCGCGTCGGTTGACCGCCAGTTCAATCGCCGGCGCTAGGCGCTGGGCGCCTCGGACGCCATCTATCTCTCGAAATGTGGCGAAAAACAACCCGGACCAGCGGCGGCGCGGCCTTCACCGCGCCGCGGCGAGCTCCGTCCGCGCGGCGGCGCGCAGTAGCAGTTGATCAGTGGAGACCGAACACAGCGCAAAGCCGCGCCCCGCCAATTCCCTGGCGCGCTTGCCGTCGAAACAAAACGCGGCGGCGAATTTGCCATGCGCCTTGGCGCGCGCGACGACTTTCGTGAGCATCGCGTCGACGTCGGCGCCATGCGGATCGACGACCGCGCCGCGATGAAGCGCGATCGAGAGATCCGAAGGACCGACGAAAACGCCGTCTATGCCCGGCGTCCCCAGGATTTCGTCGAGGGCGTCGAGCGCTTCGCGCGTCTCGATCATCGCGATCGCCAGGGTGATGGCGTTGGCGCTGTGCAGATAGGCGGGGCCGACATAACCGCTAAGGGTCAGCGCCGCGCGAGGTCCCCAGGAGCGCTGTCCGATCGGCGGGAATTTCATGAAATCGGCGAAACGTCGCGCGTCCGCGACGTTGTTGATCATCGGGGCGATCACCGCGGCCGCGCCGGCGTCGATCACCCGCGAGGCGGTCGAGAATTCGCCGACCGGAATGCGCACGATCGCCGGCTTGCCGGCGAGCGCGACGGCGCTTATGCCGCGCATCGCGCCTGTCAGATCGATGGCGCCGTGCTGCATGTCGAGCGTCACCGTGTCATAACCTTCGCGGGCGAGCAGTTCGGCGACGGCCGGCTCGTTGACGCCGACCCAAGCCGACAGCGCGCACCCGCCCGCGCCAATCTGCCGCGCGAGCGCCCCAACAACGCCGCCTTCGCTCATCATGCTCTCCTCACGCGGTCGGGCCGGCGACAAGCGCGGCGATGGAATGTTTCGTCACCATTGTTTGATGCGCGCGCGGCGTCAATGGCCGACGACGCCGCGGCGAGGTTACGCTAATGTAATTTGACTTTAACGCGCGCAAGTCCGACGGCTGACGCGTAGTCTGAACCCCAGCAGGCGCCCTCATGAGAAAACTCCTTCTCGCCTCCGTCGCGATCGTCGTAGCCAGTTCGACCTGCGGCCTGAGCGCGTTCGCCGCCCCGGGCGACGCCCCGTCGCCGCCAACCGCCGCCGAGATGCAAAATGTGCAGGAAATGCATGCCGCGATGCTCGATGCGCATCTCGCGGGCATGAAGGCGGGCCTCAAGCTCACCGCCGAACAGGAAAAGAACTGGCCGGCCTTCGAAGCGGCGATCCGCGAGGGCGCGAAGGCGCGTGAGGAAGGCTGGCGGCAAATGCAGGAACAAATGCGCGAACATATGAGCGGCGCCGAGCGGCCTTCGCCAATCGACCATATGCGCTTGATGTCCGAGCATCTGGGCAAGGTGTCGGCGGAACTCACCACGCTCGCCGACGCCGGCAAGCCTCTCTACGACAGCCTCACCGATGCGCAGAAGCGCGTTTTCGGTCCCCTGCTGCGCGAATTTGTCCAGCGCGGCGCGCATTCCGGGCCGCAGATGATGCGTCACGGCGGCCCCGAGGGCGAGGGCGGCCCGGGGCGGATGGAGTAGCCGCGGGGCGCTCTTGCGTCCTTGCGGGGGACGGAGGCGTGGGTCATCGAAAACGAAAGACGCCCGTGCGCTTGATCTCGGCGTCTTCGAGCGCGCGGCTCACCGGGACGCTGTATTCGACGATCGGCTCCAGCAATTCCCGCGCGAGGTAGCTGCGCCAGGGATCGCCGATGAGAACCGCCGCGCCGCGCCGGGCGAGAGCGGCGAGCCAGTGCGTCGCCGCTTCGGCCATGTCCCGCTGATACGACACGTCGCCGGCCAGCACGACATCCCAGCCTTCGTCCGATCCGATGAGATCGCCCGCTCGCGCAATGAGCGAAACACTATTTTGCGCGGCGTTCAGCGCGATCGCCGAGAGGGCGAACGGGTCGATCTCGCTGGCCTCGACGACGGCCGCGCCCGCCTTGGCGGCGGCGATCGCCACGAGGCCGGACCCCGCCGCGAAATCCAATACGCGCCGTCCCGCGACAAGATTGGGATGATCGAGAATATGGCGCGCCAGCGCCTGTCCGCCGGCCCAGGCGAAAGCCCAGAACGGCGGCGGCAGGCCAATCCGCCCAAGCGCGTCCTCGGTCTTTCGCCACAGGTCGGTCGCCTCATCGGCAAGGCGCAGACGAATCTCCGACGCAAGCGGCGTCGCGAGCAAGCGCGTATGCGCGAGAATGAAGGCGGATCGATCGAGGATCGGCGCGCTCATGCCTTCCAATGCAGCGCGCCTATCAGCGTGAAAAGGCGGCGCGCCGTCGCGCCGTCGATTTCGATCTTGTCGGCCAGCCTTTGCGCGACAAGCTCCGCGCCTTCGTTGTGAAGCGCGCTGCGGCCTCTGTCGATCGCCTCGATCCGGGCCGGGCTCGCCGTCCGGATCGCCGCGTAATAACTCTCGCAGACCATGAAATAATCCTTGAGGATCGACCGGAACGGAGTCAACGAAAAGCCGAACGACAGGACCGTTTCGCCCGACGAGGTCTTGACGTCGAACGCCAGCCTGGAATCCTGCAGCGCGATGCGCAGGCTGTAGGGGCCGTCGTCTCGCCCCGGCACGACGAAGCTGTTCTCTTCGACGAGGTCGTAAATGGCGATCGCCCGTTCATGCTCCTGGTCGGGATTGCCGCGGCGAATCGAGGCGTCGTCGAGCAGGACCTCGTAGAGCCGCCGGCGCTTCGCGGCCTCCTCTGCGCTCACGGGCTTCGACCGCTCTTCAGACGGAGCGCGACGGAGCGCGCGTGAGCCGCGAGCCCTTCCGCCTCGCCGAGCGTAATCGCCGCGGGCCCCAGCGCCGCCAGCGAATGCGCGTCACATCGGAGCAGCGACGTGCGCTTGAGAAAGTCGAGCACGCCGAGGCCGGAGGAGAAGCGCGCCGAGCGCGCGGTCGGCAGGACGTGATTGGAGCCGCCGACATAGTCGCCGATCGCCTCGGGCGTGAACGCGCCGAGGAAGATCGCGCCGGCGTTGTTGATGCTCCGGCTCAGCGCGTCGGCGTCGCGGGCAATGATTTCCAGATGTTCGGGCGCGAGGCGATCGACCAGCGGCGCGGCCTTGGCCAAACTCGGCGCCAGAATGATCGCGCCATTGTCGCGCCAGCTCGCGGCGGCGATCTCGCGCCTCGGCAGACTGGCGAGCTGGCTCTCGACCGCCGCGGCGACTTCGCGGGCGAGCCGCGCATCGTCGGTGATCAGGATCGACTGCGCCGCCTCGTCATGCTCGGCCTGCGCGAGCAGGTCGGCGGCGACGAATTGCGGATCGGCCGAAGAATCGGCGAGCACCACGACTTCCGACGGGCCCGCGATCATGTCGATGCCGACCACGCCGAAAACGCGCCGCTTGGCGGCGGCGACATAGGAATTGCCGGGGCCGGCGATCTTGGCGACGGGCCGGATGGTTTGCGTGCCATAGGCGAGAGCCGCGATCGCCTGAGCGCCGCCGATGCGGTAGATTTCCGAGACGCCGGCGAGCCTTGCGGCGGCCAGCACCAGCGGATTGATTTCCCCTCCCGGCGCGGGAACCGTCATGACGATGCGCGGGCATCCCGCGACCTTGGCCGGAACGGCGTTCATCACGACGGACGAGGGATAGCTCGCCGCCCCACCGGGCACGTAGAGGCCGACGGCGTCGATGGCGCGCCAGCGCCAGCCCAATTCGACGCCGAGCGCGTCGACAAACGAAAGATCGGCCGGCTTCTGGCGCAAGTGATAGGCAAGCACGCGCTCATGCGCGAGTTCGAGGAATCGCCGCGAATAATCGGCGAGCGCTTCATCGCCCCGCTTGCGTACATCGTCGATGATCGAAGCGACGACGGCGTCGACATCGGCCGAAACCTCGCGCTTGGACGTCAGCAAGGCCTCGAAGCGCGCCTCAAATCCCTCAGCGTCCATATCGAGGCTAACTGGCATCAATGTCTCCAAAAGGAAGGGATCAGCGGCCGGCGCCCGTTGGCGGCGCGTCGTGGCCGAGGCAGACCTCGGCATCGCGGCGAGGACCGATGTCGCGCAATTCCGCTTCCAGGCACTCGACCTCGAGCCGGACCGCGGCGCCGCCGAAGAAAGTGAGGGTCACGAAGCCCGACGGCGCGTCGGTCTGTTCGAAGCTGACCGCGAGCAGGTTCAGCGCTTCGGCGGGATTGCGAGGGCCAAGGCCGATCTGAACGACTTTCAGCACCCTGTCGAAACGCAGCACCGCGCCGACACGCTCATGACGGCCCTGAGCCGCCGCGCTCCAGTCATAACGCATCGCGCCCAGCGCGAAGCGCTTCTGCGCCGGCAGATAGGCGATCTCTTCGCGCTGCACGCATGCATCCTGGGTATGCGCGGAGATGACCGCAAGATCTTCGGCGTCGAAGGCGATCAGCTTGAGCGCGGTGGCGGCCTCATCCATGGCTCATCCTGAAATTCGGGTGATGTCGGCGCCGCAGCCGCCGAGCTTCCGTTCGATATCCTCGAATCCACGATCGAGATGATAGACGCGGTTGACCGTCGTCTCGCCTTCGGCGGCCAGAGCGGCGATGACCAGGGAAACCGAAGCGCGCAGATCGGTCGCCATGACCGGCGCGCCGCGCAATTTCCTGACCCCTTGGACGATCGCCGTATCGCCCTCCAGCCTGATGCGCGCGCCGAGCCGCGCCAACTCCTGCACATGCATGAATCTGTTCTCGAAGATCGTCTCCTTGATGCGCGAGACGCCGTTGGCGCGCGTCATCAGCGCCATGAACTGGGCCTGAAGATCGGTCGCAAAGCCGGGAAACGGCGCGGTCGAAATATCCACCGCGCCGAGCCCCGCGCCGTTGCGCCTCACGCGCACGCCCCTGTTGTCGCTGCTCACCGTCGCGCCGGCCGCCGTCAGCGCGTCGAGCGCTTCCTGCAGCAGGTGGGGCCCGACGCCCTCCAGCAGCACATCGCCGCCCGTCATCGCCGCCGCGGTCGCATAAGTGCCGGCCTCGATACGGTCGGGCAGCACGGAATGGCGCGCGCCATTCAGCCGGGCGACGCCGGTCACCTCGATCGTCGACGTCCCCGCCCCGTGAATGCGGGCGCCCATTTTGTTGAGGCAATC
>JBEKSH010000403.1:0-4053 GCA_049517235.1 Roseiarcus sp.
GGCGGCGGCGATCGCGCTTGTTCGTCGCCCGGACGTCAGTTTTTCGCTCTACGGCGATGAAAAGCTGATTCGCCCTATCCTCGCGGCGTATCCGGCGTTGGCGAAGAAGGCGCGGCTCGTCCATTGCGATGTTTCGGTCAAGATGACGGACAAGCCGAGCCAGGCTCTGCGCGCCGGCCGCCGCTCCTCCTCGATGTGGCGGGCGATCGAAGCGGTTAAGAAGGGCGAGGCGGATTTCGCCGTGTCGGCCGGCAATACCGGCGCGCTGATGGCGATGGCGAAAGTCTGCCTGCGCACCATGCCGCAGATCGATCGCCCGGCCATTGCCGCGATATGGCCGACGCTGCGCGGCGAATCGATCGTCCTCGATGTCGGGGCGACCATCGGCGCCGACGCCCAGCACCTGATCGACCTGGCGATCATGGGCTCGGCGATGGCGCGCATTGTTTTTGACATCGACCGCCCGACGGTCGGCTTGCTCAATGTCGGCGTGGAAGAAATCAAGGGGCTCGAAGAGGTCAAGGCGGCGGGCAGGGTGCTGCGTGAGGCGGGCTTTCCCCATCTCGACTATCAGGGCTTTGTCGAGGGGGACGATCTGGGCAGGGGCACGGTCGACGTCATCGTGACGGAGGGCTTCACGGGAAATATCGCGTTGAAGACCGCCGAAGGCACGGCCAAGCAGATCGCCCAATATATCCGCGACGCGATGAACCATAGCTGGATCTCGCGGATCGGCTATTTCCTGGCGCGCGGCGCCTTTGACGCGCTGCGCGAGAAGATGGACCCCGGCAGGGTCAATGGCGGGGTGTTTCTCGGCCTCGACGGCGTCGTCATCAAGAGCCATGGCGGCGCCGACGCCGAGAGTTTCGCCGGCGCCATCGAGGTCGGCTATGACATGGTGCGGCAAGAACTTCTCGGAAAGATACGCGAAATGATCGCGCAAGCGAATGAGGCGCGCGCGCATCTTTCGCCGCCCGTTCAGGTCGATTCCTGAAGGACCAAGCACAGGATTACCGAAGCTCATGAACAAACAAACTGTTCGTTCCGTCGTGCGCGGGCTCGGCGCCTATCTGCCCGAACGCGTGCTGACCAATGCCGACCTCGCAAGAATGGTCGACACGTCGGACGAATGGATCCAGCAGCGCACCGGCATTCGCGAGCGCCATATCGCCGCGCCTGGCGAGACGACTTCGCAGCTCGCCACCAGGGCCGCGCAGGCCGCGCTCGACGACGCCGGTTTGACGGGCGCCGACATCGACCTCATTGTTGTGGCCACTTCGACCCCCGACTATACGTTTCCCGCCGTCGCGACGCAGGTTCAGGCGAATCTGGGCGTTCATCACGGCGCCGCGTTCGATTTGCAGGCCGTTTGCTCCGGCTTCGTTTTCGCGGTGACGACGGCCGACAAATTTCTGACTTCAGGTTCGCACCAGCGGGCGCTGGTGATCGGCGCCGAGACTTTCTCGCGCCTTCTCGATTGGCAGGACCGCGCGACCTGCGTGTTGTTCGGCGACGGCGCCGGCGCGATCGTGCTGGAGGCCCAGGAAAGCGACGGCGCGCTTGCTTCGCCCGGCGTCATCGCCTCGCAATTGCGTTCGGACGGCGCGCATTGCAGCAAACTCTATGTCGACGGCGGCCCCTCGACGACCCAGACGGTCGGCCATTTGCGCATGGAGGGCAAGGAAGTGTTCCGTCACGCGGTGGGCATGGTGACGGACGTCGTCAAGGCCTGCTTTGGCGATGCCGGCGTCACCGCCGACGACATCGATTGGTTTGTGCCGCATCAGGCGAACCGGCGCATTATCGACGCCTCCGCCGACAAGCTCGGCCTCCGGCCCGAAAGGGTCGTCAAAACCGTCGAACTGCACGGCAACACTTCGGCCGCCTCGATCCCTCTCGCCCTTGCCGTCGCGCGCGACGACGGGCGCATCAAGAAGGGCGACCTCGTCATGATCGAGGCGATGGGCGGCGGCTTCACCTGGGGCGCCGCGCTGATCCGCTGGTGAAGGCTCAGGCTCGCCCGTCTGTTTCGCGGGTCCGCGCGACGCCGCCGAATCTGCTGGCAGGCGTTAATCCGATCTTATGTTATTTGCAGCACCTTCCCTTTTCGCGCGATTCGAGTTTTTCCGGCGGCGCGGCATGGGTTTGCAGTTGAATTTTATCGCGCGCATCATTCGCGCATCGATCACCAGCGAGCGCGAGGTCGTCGGCTACGTCATCTGCGTCACGGCGATCTGCATCACGCTCGCTCTGGCCGCCGACGTGACCAACCAATTGGTTTTCTTCGTCGATTGGGCGACGTGCCTGCGTTCGTGGGCCATTACGGCGACGCTGGTTCTCGTCCTCGCTGTTCCAATCTCCCGCGTGGTTGCCAAGGCGCATCTCGAACTCTACCGGGCGAAAATGCATGCCGAAGAGCTCAGTCGCACAGACCAGCTCACAGGTCTGGCCAATCGCCGCGCCTTGATGGAGGCAGCCTTCGCCGCAGGGTCCAAGACGCTGGCTCTGGTGATCGTGGATATCGACCGGTTCAAGCGGGTGAACGACACGCATGGTCATCTGGCGGGCGACAAGGTCATACGGTCCGTCGGCCAGATGATGGCGGCACAGCTCGGCGCGTTCGGATGCGTCGCGCGGATCGGAGGCGAGGAATTCGCGTTGCTATCGATGGAATTCTCCGCCGAATCCCTGGCCGCCAAATTGATGGCCTTTCGCGACAGGGTGGAATCGACGCCCGTCCTCGCCAGCGGCTCGGCCCTCTGGGTGACGATTTCCGCCGGGGTCGCGTTGCGGCGCGACGGCGACACATTCGACCATGTGTTTTCGAGGGCGGATCGGGCGCTTTACATGGCCAAGAGGTCCGGCCGCAATCGCATCTGCTTCTTCCCCGCCGTTGAAGCGCCCCGCGACGGGAACGGCGCCGAACCCATCGAATTGAACCCTGGTTCGCTGCTGCGCAGCGCTTGAAGCCGACGCCGGAGCCGCGAAAAGCGGTTCGCCAGCGGGCGATCGAACCACCGATATTGCGATTTCGAGCTTGCGCGGAGGTCTTCGACGACCTCCCGGAGCGGTCCCGGAATGTGCGAATTCCAAGCCGTCGGATCAGCTTCTGATCCCCGTCTTATGTGGAGCTCTCCGACACGCTCCGTGAACTTTCGCGGGTGACTGACAAGATTTGAGCGCGCGCTCAAGCCGCCGCGCCGTCATGGCGGCGTCAAGGCCCAGTCGGTTGCCGCGCAACAACATTGGCGTCCACTGCTTGCGGGGGCTCGACGACCAGCACCGGAACGCGCCGCGTCGCAGCGATCATCAAGGCCGCGTCGTCCTCGAAGACGCCGCGCGCCATGACGACGAGCCGCTCCCGCAGTTGGGGAAGCGCAGCTGGATCGGATAGTTTTTGCTCGACTGCTGGAACACGTCTGACCGTGAGACCGGTATCGGTCGCAAGCTCGCCGATGCGCGTATCGTCGCTGTCGCGTCCGTAAGTTTCCAGGACGATCAGTTCTTCCTTCGCCGCTATTGCGATAGCCGCCGCGGCGTGAATGCTCGGGTCATCCGGCGCCGCCGCCACCGCCGCAATGGGGCCGGTGGTTCTTGCGACGCGCGTCGGCACGAGCATGACCGCGGCGGCCGATCGGAAGGCGGCTTCGACCAGCCACAAGAATTGTTGCGTCGCGCGCTCGACCGGGCTTGTCGGCTCGACGATCATGACGATGTCGCTCGAACGCGAGACCGATGCAATCGTCTCGGCCGTCGGCCCTCGGACCGCCTCAAATTCGGATCTGGTCCGAAGACGTCTCGTCGCCTCCGCAAACATTCGCTCGGCGCTGCGCGCGGCAAGCTCAATATCCTGAGATATCCGAACAATATCAATGGGTCGCCAACTACCGTCGAGCGGCCTGAATTCGCGAGCAAACGGTCTGCTTGCAAGATCGCGCAGGCTCTTGTCTTCAAGGAACAGCCCTAGCAGCTCCAGATGAAGAAGGTCGGCCAGTTCGACCGCAATCCGAATCGTGCGATCGGGCGGGCGCCGCTGGAGTCCGAGGACGACTC
>JBEKSH010000404.1:0-4046 GCA_049517235.1 Roseiarcus sp.
CGTCCATCGTCGCCTTGTCCGACTCGAGCGTCACCAGCGATTGATCGGTCTTGACGACGTCGCCCGGCTTGACGAGGACCTCAATGATCGGCACGTCCTTGTAGTCGCCGATGTCGGGAACTTTCACATCGATGGTGTTGGCCACGGGCGCTTCTCCTTGCGCGAGCGTCTCGGAAACGATTGGTTTGGGTCAGCTCAACGCCGGGCTCGCCCGCTCCGTGTCGATCTTGTAGAGTTTGATCGCCTCCGCCACCGTCTTGGAGGGCAGGAGTTGGTCGTCGGCGAGCGACTTCAGCCCCGCCACCGCGACGTGATAGCGGTCGACTTCGAAGAACGAGCGCAGGCGGCGGCGATAATCGGATCGGCCAAAGCCGTCCGTCCCCAAGGTCTTGTACCGAGCCGGAACAAACGGCCTGATGCCGTCGGGGACGGCCTTCATATAGTCGGTCGCCGCCACCACCGGCCCGACGCCCTTGCCCAGGCGCTTTTCGACATAGGAGACGCGCGGCGGCGCCTCGGGATGCAGCATGTTCCAGCGATCGACCTCAAGCCCGTCGCGGCGCAGTTCGGTGAAGCTCGTCACGCTCCAGATTTCGCTGGACACCCCGAAGTCTTTGGCGAGCAGGGCCGCCGCTTCCTCGACCTCGCGCAGGATCGCCCCCGACCCGAGCAGGCGCAGGCGCGGGCCGGCCTTCTCGGCCTCGACCTTGCGCAACGGATACATCCCGGCGAGGATGCCTGGCTCCGCGCCTTCGGGCATGGCGGGATGCGAATAATTCTCGTTCAGCGTGGTGATGTAGTAATAGACGTCCTCGTTGTCGACGTACATGCGCTTGAGGCCGGCTTGGATGATCACCGCCAGCTCGTAGGCGTAGGTAGGGTCGTAGCTGACGCAATTGGGGATCGTCGAGGCCAGCACGTGGCTGTGGCCGTCCTCGTGCTGCAGCCCCTCGCCGTTGAGCGTGGTGCGCCCCGACGTGCCGCCGACCAGAAATCCGCGCGCGCGCATGTCGCCCGCCGCCCAGCACAGATCGCCCACGCGCTGGAAGCCGAACATCGAATAATAGATATAGAACGGGATCATCGGGGTGTTCGATGTCGAATAGGATGTCGCCGCCGCGATGAACGAGGCCATGGCGCCGGCTTCGTTGATGCCCTCCTGGAGGATCTGTCCCTTGGGATCCTCGCGGTAATACATCAGCTGGTCGGCGTCCTGCGGCCGGTAGAGCTGTCCGACCTGGCTGAAAATGCCGATCTGCCGGAACAGACCCTCCATGCCGAAAGTGCGGCTTTCATCGGGCACGATCGGCACGATGCGCGAGCCAATCGCCTTGTCGCGCAGCAGCGTCGTCAGGATGCGCACGAACGCCATGGTCGTTGAAATCTCGCGCCCCTCGGCGGTCGCCTTCAACAACGCGTCGAAAGCCGAAAGCTCGGGGATCTGCAGCGGCGCGGCGGTGCGCCGGCGCGCGGGAAGATAGCCGCCCAGCGCTTCCCGGCGCTCGCGCATGTATTTCATTTCCGGGCTGTCTTCGGGAAAGCGCAGAAACGGAATCTTACCGATCTCTTCGTCCGAGATCGGCACATGAAACCGGTCGCGGAACGCCCGCAGCGCATGATCGCCGAGCTTCTTCTGTTGGTGGGCGATCATCTGGCCTTCGCCGGCGTCGCCCATGCCATAGCCCTTGACGGTCTTGGCGAGGATGACGGTCGGCTGGCCCTTATGCTCGACGGCCGCCTTGTAGGCGGCGTAGACTTTCACCGGATCGTGGCCGCCGCGCGTCAACGCCCAGATCTGATCGTCGGTCCAGTCGGCGACCATCGCCGCGGTCTCGGGGTAACGGCCGAAGAATTTCTCGCGGATGTAGGCGCCGTTCTTCGACTTGAAATCCTGATATTCGCCGTCGACGCATTCTTCCATCAACTGGCGCAGCTTGCCGGAGCTGTCGCGCGCCAGCAATTGATCCCAGCCCGAACCCCACAGGCATTTGATGACGTTCCAGCCCGCGCCGCGAAAATCCGCCTCGAGCTCCTGGACGATCTTGCCATTGCCGCGCACGGGCCCATCGAGCCGTTGCAGGTTGCAATTGACGACGAAGATCAGATTGTCGAGCTTTTCACGGCCGGCCAGCGAGATCGCCCCGAGCGATTCCGGTTCGTCCATTTCGCCGTCGCCGCAGAAAGCCCAGACTTTGCGCTCGGCGGTGTCAGCGATTTCGCGATGGTGGAGATAGCGCAGAAAACGCGCCTGATAGATGGCCATCAGCGGCCCCAGGCCCATTGACACGGTGGGGAATTGCCAGAAGTCCGGCATCAGCCAGGGGTGCGGATAGGAAGAAAGTCCTTTGCCCTCCACCTCCTGCCGGAAGTTCAGCAATTGCTCCTCGCTGAGACGCCCCTCGAGAAAGGCGCGCGCATAGATCCCGGGCGAGATATGGCCCTGGAAATAGATCAGATCGCCGCCATGAGCTTGGCTCGCCGCGCGCCAGAAATGCATGAAGCCGGTGTCATAGAGCGTCGCCGCCGACTGAAAACTCGCGATATGGCCGCCAAGCTCGGAGGATTCCTTGTTCGCCTTGACGACAATGGCGGCGGCGTTCCAGCGAACGGCGTGCCGGATCGCCTGCTCCATCTCGCGATCGCCGGGATGCGGCGGTTCGTCTTGCGGATGGATCGTGTTCACATAAGCCGTGTTGAAGGCGAAAGGCAGCCGGGCGCCTTTGCGGCGCGCCGAAGTGACGACGGTCTCGAGCAGCGCATCGACGCGGTCGGCCCCCTCGAACGCCTCGACCGAATCGAGTGCATCGAGCCATTCGCGCATCTCGTCGCCGTCGCCGTTTTCCGCCTCGGTCATCGCTTCGTCCCTGCCTGATCTCGCGCCGCGAATTTCCCACAAACCCGGGCGGGATTTTCCCGGACGGCTTAATCTCACGGAGCGGTCAATATGGCAATCCGGCCTAGAACGGTCCAGCCATGCCGGCGGCGCAACGGCGCCCCGCTTTCATTGCATCGCGCCGCCGCCTATGCTCGCCCCGAGTCCGAAGGAGAGAAGAATGGCCGGGCTTTCAACCCATGTTCTCGACATTGTGCGCGGCGGTCCCGCCGAAGGGGTCGCCGTCGAATTGTACAGCATCGGCCAGGATGGCTCCCGCGTGGCGGTGTCGCGCACGCTCACCAATGCGGACGGACGCACCGACGCGCCGCTTATCAACGCCGCGGCGGCGCGGATCGGAACTTTCGAACTGGTCTTCCATATCGGCGACTATTTTCGCCGCTCCGGCGCCAAGACCGCCGAGCCGCCTTTCCTCGATGTGGTTCCCATCCGGTTCACGATCGCCGACCCCAAGGCGCATTACCACGTGCCGCTGCTGGCGAGCCCTTGGAGCTATTCGACCTATCGGGGCAGCTAGGCGAAGCCTTCAGGTTTGCCTGGTCTCTTGAAACCGGCGTCGATTTGGCCAGTCGAGCAAAATTGATGACGGCCTGGGCCCAAACGCGCGGTCGGGCGGACGGCTTCGGCGAATGGTCATAAACCCGCCAGATTCATTCTTCCTAATTATGTGGCGGCTTATTATAAGGTGTGTTTAAATTCCCATGTCGGTTCGAGCCCTTACGTCACAGACCATGCCCTTCAGTCCCGCCCGCGAGTTTGGTTTCGCCCTGAACGACGTGGCGCGGTTGTTGCGCACTTGCTCGGACCAGCGCGCGAGGGAATTGAACATGACGCGCGCGCAATGGGCCGTTCTGGTGCGATTGCAGCGGTTCGAGGGCGTCAACCAAAGCGAATTGGCCGAGATGCTCGACCTGCAGCCGATCACCCTGGCCCGGCTTATCGACAAGCTCTGCGGCCTTGGCCTTGTCGAGCGCCGCGACGACGCCAAAGACCGCCGGGCCAACCGGCTGTACCTTACGCAAAAGGCGACGCCGACTCTGGAGCGTCTTGGCGCCTTGGGCGAGGAATTGATGGGCCGCGCGCTGGCGGGCCTCGACGCCGCCGCCATCGCGCAGATGACCGAGCGCATGGATCGGATCAAGAGCAATCTCAA
>JBEKSH010000405.1:0-4042 GCA_049517235.1 Roseiarcus sp.
CCTCGATTTCCGGTGACTGCTTTGGTTGTTGACGTCACACAGCGTCCTCGGCGTCCTTCAAGGAAGAAGTCCAATCGTCAAAATATCCCCCGATCCATCTTGGTGAATTGGATCGGATAACGGGCGCGGCCGCTGAAGTTGGTGTGCCGCTTCAAAACGTCCTATTTGCCGATCGGGGAATTGACTGGCAGCATGTTCTCATCAATGCGCGCGCCGCAGTCGCTGCTTCCAGCGCTCGCCGAACTTTAGCTCCGTGCGAAATACGTAGCGAGCCATGATGGATCGACGCCGATGTTGGGATGCGCCGTCCCCCAATTTGGACGGGTCCGCCGGCCGCGCATCGGGGATGGACCATAATTCGACGTCAGTGGGCGTGAGTGCGGTCTGCAGATTCTTATGGGTCTCCGCTCGACTAGCGCAACGCTGCATGCTCTCGCCTGCTCTCGACGCCCCGGCGCTTCGTTCGGCTTCGGTCGACGTCTTGGCCTGCGAGGGCAGGGAAGCGGTCGGGACGTCAATTGAGGGCGCTTGCGGCGACAAATGACGCGCCGCGTCCCGACTGGCCATCGAGCCTGCGTCGGCTTGGCTGCGCGGCGAATTTGGTCTTCGAGACTTGGAGGCATCGGTTTCGACCTCGTCGCCCCGCTTCGCGGGCCTGCCTTCCAAATCGGCGCTGTTTGCACGCCTCTGCGATGGCTTGACCGTGAAGGTCGTGGCCAGCCACGGGCTGCTTTCGACGAGACTGGGAAGGATACGTCCAGCGCGCCCTACAGAGGCCGCCTCGAAAACACGCTCACCTCTCCGATCAGTGACCCGTGCGGTGGTCTTGTCTGCGCCGCACGCGTCGCCAAGCGCGACGTCAGTGAATGCCTCTCTCAAAATCGGCCTTGCGTGTTCGGCCGCCGGCGGACCGCGACGCCGTCTCACTTCAACGGTGAAGGAGCGCGATTTATGTGCCAACGAACCCTCGGAATGCTCCACAATCCGTCGCGACTCAGTGCGATACGGACGCGCAATAAATGGACGCTGCGGACGAAAACGCAAGACGCGGAGGTTCGATTCTACAAGCCTTTTCGAAAGTTGTGGACAATGAGCGCGCTGGAAGTTCTCCATTCAGAACGGATCCGCACCCTCGACGGCCCCTTAACGTTTGATTGGTCGTGTGGGCTTGTCGCAATCGGCGTTGGCTCGTTGCGTCCAGCGGACTCTGAGGATTCTTTCTAGCTTGATCGTTATCTCGTCGGAACCGGCGCGTCGGCGCGCAATAGGTTTTCCTGCTTCAATTCGGCCCAAATATCGGCCGGAATCGGATGGTTGAACGCAGCGAGATTCTGCGTCACCTGCGCGCGTGAAATCGCTCCTGGAATTACCGCCGCGACGATTGGATGGCCGAGCGGGAATTGCAGCGCCGCGGCTGCCAGCGGCGTCTTGTGGCGATTGCACACCGCCTCCATCCGCCGAACTCGCTCCAGGATCTCGGGCTTCGCCGGAGAGCAGTTGTGCATGGCGTGCGGGACCGCCCCGGTCGCGAGAATGCCGGAGTTGTATGTCCCACCGACGACGATGCCCACGCCGCGCTCGGCGCACCGCAAAAACTCGCTGTCCAAGACGTCCTGTTCGAGCAGCGTGTAGCGCATGGCGATCAGAAAGAAGTCAATGTCGAACAAATCGAGATAGCGCGGGATCGTGCCCATCGTGTTGAAGCCGGCGCCGATGCCCTTGAGGACTCCCTGATCGCGCAATTCCTCCAGCGCGCGCCAGCCGCTCGTGAATAGCTGAGTCATGTATGGACCGACCTTGGCCTCGATCTTGAAGTGCCAGGGATCGAGATCGTGTATCAGGAGCACGTCGATCTTGTTGATGCCGAGGCGCTGCAGGCTATCCTCGAACGACCGCATCACGCCGTCGTAGCTGTAGTCGAACACGGCGTCGAATTCGAGACCGCCAAGCCACTCGCCGTGATCGAACGGACCGGGCTTGAGGGGACGCCGCAAGATGCGGCCGATCTTGCTCGAGATTACGAATTGATCGCGCGGCTTGCGATACAGCGCGCGACCGACCCGATGTTCAGCCTGTCCCTTGCCGTACCAGGGCGTGTGTCGAAATACCGCACGCCGCCTTCCCACGCCGCGTTGAGCAGCGCCCCGGCCTCTCCCTCGCCAATGACGTCCCAGAGTTCGCCGAGCGGCGCCGTGCCAAGGCCTAGCTCCGTAACCGTGACGCCTGTGCGCCCAAGCTGTCGAACCGGCAATGTTGAAAGCTCTTGCGAAGTCATGACCGAGATTCCCACACCTGAAGCGCCCGGCCTTCGGACGCGCGATCATCCGCGCGTCGACGGGGCGACCTACATCCGGCTGTTCATCAATTGAAAGCTCTTGTCCAGATCGGCTCGCGAAGCATGGATGAGTCCCGCGGTCGTTCCAAACCCGATCTCGAAGACGTCATTCTCCAGGCCCTTCATGACCGCCGACACAAACTCCTTCGGACCGAGACCCGCCTTGAAGTTCCCCCGCTTGGCTCGCCCGATCGGGTTAAGGTCGGTGTCGACCGCGGGAGGAACGACCTCGAAAACCCTGATTCCGATCTTCGACAACTGCAGCCGAACCGCCATCGAATAGGCGTGCATGCCGGCCTTGCTGGCGTTGTAAACAGGCATTTTCGCCGCGGGCACGAAGCCCAGTCCCGAGGAGACGTTGATGATCGCGGCGCCCTTGTTTTTGGCCAACAGGGGGACGAACAATCCGCAGAGAATGATCGCGGCTTCCAGATTGACCCGAATCTCGTTGTCGCCCGCCAGAAAGTCGTCGATCCCTTTGGTGAAGTCGACGTCCCGCTGGACGCCCGCGTTGTTGACGAGAACGTTCAGATCCGGAAATTGGGCCGCCGTCCACTCCGCCAGCCCGATGCGATCCTCTTGCCTGGACAGGTCGCAGACCCGCGTATGAAGCTGCGGATGTTTCGCGCGCGCCTCCTGGAGCCGCTCCGCCCTGCGACCGCAGATGACGACCGTGCTTCCGGCCTCCAGAAAGGCCTCGGCCATGGCGTAGCCTATCCCGGTGGCGCCGCCCGTAATCAGCGCAATATTGCCCGAGAGCTGCATTTTTCGGCTCCTCCGCTATTCCGTCTCGGGATATCCGACCGACTGGGCGAACAGCACGCGCTGTTCCGCCCGCAATCCCAGTCGCCGCGCGAGGTCGGTCTTGTCGCAATTGTGGAACCATGCCGCCAATCCCTGCGCCGCGGCGAACAAATACACGTTGCCCGCAATCAGGCCGGCATCGACGAAATAGTACGACTTCTGAACTTCGGGATCGTGCAAGCCGGGCTCCTGAAAGCCCGCCGTGTGGGTGAGCCGATGAACGTCAACGACGTAGATCAGTTGAACAGGGGCTTTCGGGTCGACGCCACGCTGACCGGGAGTCAAGGCGGCGACGCGAAGATCGCTTGCGACGACGGGCGCCAACAGGCTGTTGAGCGCGTCGTACAAATAGACGCCCTCCTTGACGGCGACATAGAGGTCGATCTCCTGCGAATTGCTGGCCGAGGCCGCGGTCCTCCCAGGGGCTCCAAAGGGGCCCGTCTCGCGATTCACGCCGCATGCGGCCCACAGGAGATTCGAAAGCAGCTGAATGGGCAGCGGCGTCGCGCTGATCGCTCGCGTGGTCTTTCGCTGTTTCAGCGCGACGAAGACCGAGACGCCTCGATCGTCCGCCGGCAAGGGAAGCTGAATGGCTTGCAAGGCCTGGGTTTCACCAGTCGAGGCAATCATCATGCGCTCCTTCTCGGGCCGGCGTGCTCTCCTCAACGAGCACAACAGTCTCAATCTCGGCAAGATTGAGGTCCTGCTGGGGCGCGGCAGATCGGGTCCTCTCGTTTTCCATGCAATACCATAAAGTGGCGGGAGCCTATATTTCCCGGGCGTCCTGCGGGCCGCCCGCGCAAGTCATTGATTCTCAGTCGCGCCATGCATTCCCCTCGACCATGTCGTACATCGCCGCCAACCCGCACACGTGACCAAAACGGACGTTCGTAATAATAATAA
>JBEKSH010000406.1:0-4033 GCA_049517235.1 Roseiarcus sp.
CGCGTTCTCGGCCGACGGCCCCACGCCGCTTCCAGTTCGCCGGGAAACTATGAGTCCTCGGAACCTGAAGCGGCAGCGACGCGCACGCCGTGAAGCCGCGCGTCCTGCTTGCGCACAGTCGCCTATGGCCAAATGTGGCTCGCCTATCGATTGCTTTTCGCGAAGCGGGCTTTGCCGTCGAGGCGATCGCGCCCGCGCGCCACCCAATCCATATAATGCATTCGCCAGATTGCACTTTTCTTTATCGACCGACCGCGCCGCGTGATTCCCTTCGGCAGGCTATCGAAGCCTCGCGGAAGCAGTTGATCGTTCCCTGCGACGATCGCGTCGTCGCCCATCTTTATGAGTTACAAGAAGAATCTTCAGGAATCTACGATCGCGCTGACCCATTTTCGATCGCGGAGCTGATTGAGACTTCGCTTGGATCGCCGACTTCCTACGCCCTACTTGGAAGTCGCCGGTTGCTTGGGAGACTCTCCGGCTTGCCCGATGTTCATATTCCGCAAACTGACCCCATCGAAAGCTTGCGCGAACTGCGAGACTGGGCCGGCAAGCACGGGCTACCCGCGGTGCTAAAACTTGACGGAAGTTCGGGCGGCCTCGACGTAATTTTGGTGCGCAATGGCGCGGCAATCTCGACAGCGTTTCTTAAAATGCGGCTTCGTCGAAGTGCGCTACGTCGGCTGAAGGCCGCCATATTCAGCGGGGACGTCGAACCGCTTTTCGCGCATCAACGCACGCCCGCGGGTGGCGTCAGCGTTCAGTCCTTCGTCGCCGGCCGCCTCGCCAACTGCGCTATAGCTTGTTGGCGCGGCGAGGTTCTGGCTTCCATCGCGGTGGAAGTCGTACGCCACCGTGCGCCGTTCGGCATCGCGACCGTCGTGCGCCCGGTCGAGGGGCAGGCGTTGATCGCCGCGGCGCGGTCCATAGCTCGCCACCTCCAACTCTCGGGCCTGTGCGGCTTTGACTTCGTCTTGGACGACGACAAGAAGCAAGCGAAACTGATCGAGATCAATCCTCGGGCCACGCAGATCGATCATTTGTCGTGGGGCGCGGGCAACAGCTTGCCGTCAGCCCTGCGCCGCGCGCTTTCCGGTCAGACCATAGAGGCTGGGATAGCGGCCGAGCCTCCTGGCGAGATCGCGCTTTTTCCGCAGGAATGGCAACGCGACCCACATAGCCAGTTTCTCTCGAGCGCGTTCCATGACGTTCCCTACGAGGAACCCGAACTCATAAAATTCTATGGGTATGATTCAACTGCGGGCGCGTCCTCGCGAACGAATGCGAAAGGGATTCCCGGAGCCGAAAAACCAGTCCCTCTGATGGACTCCAATCCTTTGGCGTCGGACGAAGCCGCTCCCTCGTCCTGCAAGGCTTTTCAGCTTCGGCGGGAGAAGTAGTACCGCGCCTCTGTTCCTATTTCCAGACGTCGATTGGGATCCCGACGAACGCGCAATCTGGCCGGAAGTTTTAGTAATGGCCGCACCGCGTTTCGCCTTCGGATGGGTTAATAGGCGCGGATCGCGTCAACTTCGGAGTAAGGTTAATTTCGGTCAACGATCGTAAGCGCTGTTCTTAGGCCACTTGCCGCTCGGCTGCTGCTTTGGCGTAGGCCCAGGGGAGCAGTTCGTCGATGCGGCTGATGGGATGGCGATTGGCGATTTTGGCCAGAACATCGGCGATATAGGTTTGCGGGTCGAGATCGTTCATCTTGGCGGTCTCGATGAGCGAGGCGTGGACGGCCCAATGACGTCCGCCTTCGTCGGACCCGGCGAAGAGATGGTTCTTGCGCCCGAGCGCAATCGCGAGGTTATTCTGCCCATATCGGGCAAGAAGTGGAGATTTATTATCGCTGGCACGCGCTCCACGGGCGATCAGTTCGGCGCTTCTATAGCGAGAAGCGCTCCGGGACTGACGTCGTGGTGGTCGAAGGAGAGCCCGGCGCGGCGATTGTCGTAGCGGCATGGATGCTTAACCCGGCAGTGTGCGCGGCGATGGAGATCGGCGCCCCTCACGTTTCGGTGGAGGCGCTTGTCGATCTACATCGGCTACTCATGGAGCATAGACTCAGGCGATGTTTCCCAGGCGACACGAATGTCGTCCAGGAGGCTCTCAATGAAGAACGCGTTGCAGCCGATCGTGAGGTTCAAGCCACCACGCCAACTCAGCATGGCGCTGGATTCTATAAAGCTCAAGGGGATAGGCGCCACCGAGCGAAGCGCGGTAATCGGTCGCTTGGCGCGTCTCTTGATGGAGGCTGCCGGCCTGGAGATCAAGGAGATCGGCGATGACGGACGCTGATCTGTTGCCGCCCGGCGTCCTCAAGCGGAAGGCCGTCGTTTACGTTCGCCAGTCGACGCAGGCGCAAGTTCAGTTCAACCTTGAGAGCCAGCGTCGCCAGTATGAGCTTGTCGATGAAGCCCGGCGGCGGGGTTTTCGGGACGTCGAAGTGATCGATGACGATCTGGGCCGCTCCGCAAGCGGAACGGTGGCTCGGCCCGGCTTTGAGAAGCTCGTCGCCTGGTTATGCGCAGGAGAGGTCGGAGCTGTATTATGTTTCGACGCATCCCGCCTCGCCCGCAACGGCCGCGATTGGCATCACCTGCTTGAGCTGTGCGGGTTGGTTGAAGCGAGAGTGATCGATCTGGACGGCGTCTATAATCCATGTCGCCCGAACGATCGGCTTCTCTTGGGGATGAAGGGCAGCATCAGTGAGTTCGAACTGGGCGTTCTGCGCGCACGGATGCTCGACGCGGCGCGAGCGAAGGCACGGCGGGGCGAACTTCGGATCTCTGTGCCGATCGGTTATGTCTGGCACCGCGAGATCGGGTTGAGTTTTGATCCGGACCTGAGGATGCAGGAAGCCATCCGCGTCATCTTCAACCGCTTCCGCCAGCTCGGTAGCGCCCGCCAAGTCCATTTATCTCTGAGGGCCGACGGATTTGATTTCCCGCGCCCGTCGGATGGCAAGAGGATGATCTCGTTTGAATGGACGCCGATCCGGTATCGCAACGTCATCTCGGCGCTGAAGAACCCCTTCTACGCTGGCGCCTACGCCTACGGCAAAAGCGAGAACCGCACCGAGATCGTCGATGGTCGAGCCCGCAAGACGTACGGGCACTATCGTCCCCTCGCCGAATATGAGATCCTTTTGAAGGATCATCACGAAGGTTACATCGACTGGCCGGAGTTCGAGCGTAACCAAAAGCAGCTTGCCTCCAACGCCTATCGGCGGAAGGACGGTGCGAAGTCCGGGCGGGGCGGCAGATCCCTCTTGGCCGGGCTTTTGGTCTGCGGGCGCTGCGGGCGGCGTTTGACGGTGAACTACAGCGGACGATCCGCCCAGCCTGTCTATCGGTGCGACCGCGCGAGCGTGATGCTCGGACAGCGGCGGTGTATGATGTTTGGCGGGCTGCGCATCGATGCAGCGGTCGTTCGCGAACTCATCCGCGCCGTCGAGCCGATGGCGATCGAGGCGGCGACGCTGGCGGAACGGAGGCACATGGAAAGCCAAGTCGAACAACAGCGCATTCTTGAACTGGACTTACAGCAGGCCCGTTACGAAGCCTCGCTCGCGGAGCGGCGTTACGCAGCTTGCGATCCTGACAATCGTTTGATCGCCGCCACACTCGAAAAGAGCTGGGAGGCGACGCTACGCCGCGTGCAGGAATGCGAGTTGCGCTTGAACGCAGCGAGAGCGCCGATCGCCACTCTGGCCAAGCCCGATTTTGCGGGCATTGCCGAAGACCTTGAGGCGGCGTGGAAGACTTCGAGTGTGACTATGCGCACGCGTCAGCAGCTGCTGCGGACGCTGGTGAACGAAATTACCGCAGACATCGACGAGACGGCCCGCGAGATCGTTCTGACAATCCATTGGAAGGGTGGTCAACACTCCGAGCTTCGGCTCCGTAAGCCCAGGACCGGCGAGCATGAGTGCAGCACCCCTGACGGCGCCCTGGCGGTGATCCGGAGCATGGCGAGCCGATGGTCGGACGAAGACATCGCCGCGACGCTGAATCGTATGAGACTGCCG
>JBEKSH010000407.1:0-4024 GCA_049517235.1 Roseiarcus sp.
AAACGGCGCTGCAGCGCAGAATTGTCAGCGCGTTCGGCATCACTTTGGCGCGCTTCGATCTTCTGGCCCAGCTTGAGCGCGCGGGCGGCGTTCTGACGATGACGGACGCCTCAAAGCGAATGATGGTGACGAATGGCGCGATAACCGGCCTCGTCGACCGCCTCGCGCAGGAAGGCTTCGTCGTTCGCGAGCCCCATCCCAACGACCGCCGCACCATCCTCGTTCGCCTGACCGAACAGGGGCGAAGCCGATTCCTGGAGATGGCGCGCGAGCATGAAGGCTGGACCGCCTCCCTGCTGTCCGGCCTCGATTTGCAGGGCAAGGAACGGCTGTTCGCCAGCCTCGGCGCGCTCAAGCGACAACTCGACAGCGCGGAATCGAGCCCCTGAAGCGGTCAGTCCGTCCGCGATGCGCGCGCGGGCGCTGATTGGCGCTTGACGGATCGTTTCAATCCTATATATTTTAATGTTGAAGCAAATTAATTCCTCTCCGTAGCCGGCGCTCGCGCCGGGGGCCGGTCGAGCCGAGCCGGGCCCGCCGTCCCGTCGAGAGCTGGCTGCCACGCCAAGAGGTCGACCAATGCGCATCGTCTGTATCGGCGGAGGAGCGGCCGGCCTCTATTTCGGCCTGCTGATGAAGAAGCAGAATCCGGCCCATTCGATCACCGTCGTCGAGCGCAACCGCCCCTACGACACATTCGGCTGGGGCGTGGTTTTCTCCGATGCGACGATGCTGAGCATGCGCGAGTGGGACCCGCAGACCGCGGCCGAAATTGAAGTTTCACTCAATCACTGGGACGATATCGAGGTGCTTTTCAAGGGCCGCCGGATGCGCACGACCGGCCATGGCTTTGTCGGCATCGGCCGCAAGCGCCTGCTCAATATCCTGCAGAAGCGCTGCGAGGCGGTCGGCGTCGAACTGCTATTCGAGCGCGAAGTCGAATCCGACCGTGAATTTCCCGACGCCGATCTGATCGTCGCCTCCGACGGATTCAACTCGAAGATACGCGCCAAATACCCGATCGCGTTCAAGCCCGATCTGTCGGTCCGCCCGAACCGTTACATCTGGCTCGGCACCAACAAGCGCTACGATTCCTTCACCTTCGATTTTCGCAAGACCGAGCACGGCTGGTTCCAGGCGCATATCTATCGTTTCGATCTCGAGACCGCGACCTTCATCGTCGAGACGACGGAAGAGGTTTTCAAAGCGCACGGCCTCGACAAGATGGATCAGGATCAGTCGATCGCCTTTTGCGAAAACCTGTTCGCCGAGACGCTGGAGGGGCATCGGCTGATGACCAATGCGCGCCATTTGCGCGGCTCGGCGTGGCTGAACTTCTCGCGCCTGACCTGTGGCAGCTGGAGCGCGTTCAACGGCGTGAACTATCTGGTGCTGATGGGCGACGCCGCCCATACCGCGCATTTCGCGATCGGCTCGGGCACCAAGCTGGCGATCGACGACGCCATCGAACTGGCCAAGCAGTTCCGCGATCTCGGCGATACGCCCGACTATATCCCCGAAGTGCTCGCCGCCTATGAAAAGGTGCGCCGCGTCGACGTTGCGCGCATCCAGAATGCGGCGCGCAATGCGATGGAATGGTTCGAGGTGGTCGGCGAGCGCTATTGCGACCAATTGCAGCCGGAGCAGTTCATGTATTCGCTGCTGACGCGCTCGCAGCGCATCAGTCACGAGAACCTGCGCCTTCGCGACAAGGCGTGGCTGGAGGGCTACGAGCGCTGGTTCGCCGAACAGGACGGCATGCGTCTGGCCTCGAACGAGCCGGTTCCGCCGCCGATGTTCACGCCTTATCGCCTGCGCGGCCTTACGCTGCAAAACCGCATCATCTGCTCGCCGATGGCGATGTATTCGGCCAAGGACGGCGTGCCCGGCGACTTCCACATGGTGCATTTCGGCGCCCGCGCGCTCGGCGGCGCGGGCCTGGTGTTCGGCGAGATGACCTGCGTTTCTCCGGACGCGCGCATCACGCCGGGGTGCCTCGGCCTGTGGAATGACGAACAGGCCGCCGCCTGGAAGCGCATCGTCCGTTTCGTGCATGAAGAGACCCAGGCGAAATTCGGGCTGCAACTCGGCCACGCGGGCCGCAAGGGCTCCACCAAGGTCGCCTGGGAAGGCGCCGACCAGCCGCTCGATGAAGGCGACTGGCCGCTGATTTCGGCTTCGCCGCTGCCTTATCTGCAGCGCTCGCAGGTTCCGCGCGAAATGACGCGCGAGGACATGGATAGGGTCAGGGGCGATTTCGTTCGCGCCATGCGCTACGCGGTCGAGATCGGTTTTGACATCGTGGAGCTCCACGTCGCGCACGGCTATCTCTTGTCGAGCTTCCTGTCGCCGCTGACCAATGTCCGGACTGACGAATATGGCGGCTCGCACGAGAATCGGGCGCGGTTCCCGCTCGAAGTGTTCCGCGCGATGCGCGAAGTGTGGCCCGAGGACAGGCCGATGTCGGTGCGGCTGTCGACGCACGACTGGTTCGAGGGCGGCAACACGCCCGAGGACGCCGTCGTCTTCGCGGCTTTGTTCAAAGCGGCGGGCGCCGACATCATCGACTGCTCGTCCGGCCAGGTGGTGAAGGATGAGAAGCCGGTCTACGGGCGCCTGTTCCAGACCCCGTTCTCCGACAAGATTCGCAACGAGATCAATGTCCCGACCGGGGCCGTCGGCGCGATCTCCGAAGCGGACCAGGCCAATTCGATCATCGCGGCCGGCCGCGCCGATCTCTGCGCGGTCGCGCGGCCCCATCTCGCCGACCCGGCCTGGGTGCTGCACGAGGCCGCGCGGATCGGCGTGAAATCCGCGCCATGGCCGAAGCAATATTATTCAGGCCGCCTCCAATACGAGACGGCTTTGGCGCGCGCCGCGGCGGCTGCGGGCGGCGCCAAGTGACCGGCGCCCCAGCCATGCCGCAACGGCTTGACGGCCGCCATGCCCTCATCACCGGGGCGGGCGGGGGTATCGGCGCGGCAATCGCCCGCCGGCTCGCCGCCGAAGGCGCACGCGTCACGCTGGCGGGCCGCCGGCGCGAGCCGCTCGAAGCCGTTCGCGCGGGGCTTGCAGCCAACGCCAGCCTCGTCGTCGATGGTTTCGACGTCACCGATCCCGAGGCCATAGCCAAGGGCTTCGCCGCCGCGCGCGCGCTGGGGCCGGTCGACATACTCGTCAACAACGCCGGCGAAGCGCCGAGCGCGCCGTTCGAGAAGACCGATCTCGACCTTTGGAACCGCGTTCTCGCCATCGACGCGACCGGCGTCTTCCTGGTCACCCAGCAGGCGCTCGTCGACATGCGCGCGGCGGGGGCGGGGCGCATCGTCAACGTCGCTTCCACCGCCGGCCTCGTCGGCTACGCCTATGTGTCGGCCTATTGCGCGGCCAAGCACGCGGTCGTCGGCCTGACGCGCGCGCTGGCGCTCGAACTGGCGCGCACGGGCATTACCGTCAATGCGGTCTGTCCGGGGTTCACGGATACGCCGCTGGCAGCGCGAGCGATCGACGCCATCGCGTCCAAGACCGGTCGCAGTCCGGCCGAGGCGAAGGCCTCGCTGGTGCGCGGCAATCCGCAAGGGCGCCTCGTCACGCCGGAGGAGGTCGCCGACGCCGTCGCCTGGCTGGTCTCCCCGGGAGCCTCTGCGATCACCGGCCAGGCGATCGCGATCGCCGGCGGCGAAGTCATGGTTGGATGAAGAGGCCGCGATGACCCACCCTGTGCAATCCGGCAAGAAGCCGTTCAAGGATTATGCGGCCCGCCATTTCGGATGGGCGGCGAGCGAAGACGGCCGGGTCGCCACGATCACGCTGAACCGCCCGGAGAAGAAAAATCCGCTCACGTTCGAAAGCTACGCCGAATTGCGCGATCTCTTCCGCGACCTCGCCTACGCCAGCGACGTGCGCGCCATCGTGTTGACGGGCGCGGGCGACAATTTCTGTTCGGGCGGCGACGTCTTCGAGATCATCGAGCCGCTGACCAAAATGGCGATGCCCGAGCTTCTCGCTTTCACGCGGATGACCG
>JBEKSH010000408.1:0-4010 GCA_049517235.1 Roseiarcus sp.
CAAACAAATCACCGGAACGGGCCGCCGCCGGGCGCGGAAAAGTCAATGCGCTGCGCAATGCCGGCTAGCGAGAGTTACTGCTTTGGCTCTGTTGTTGACGGAGCTTCCGGCCTAGTCGCCGGCGAACTTGTCGTCGCCGGAGCAGGAGGCGCCATGGTTTGGTTGCGCGGCCAAGACACGACGACCAAGACCACCACCACCACGATCAGCGCAACAATCGCGTACCAAAAAATGCTTGTCTCCGAAATCCATTACAACCTCCCCTGCAGAAAATGGAGCTTCAGCTCAGATACCTTTAAGGCCTCCATTATTCGCCGCGCGGCGGTCACTGAAGATCGATGCTAATCGGGCGGCCCAACAACGCGATTCCCGGCTGCAGCAAGCGCCAAACGCGCGAGCGCCGGAAGAGACTTCGAACCGGTTCTCTTCATGATAGAGGCGCGATGGTTCTCGACCGTGCGCTGGCTGATGCCGAGGTCGGCGGCGATATTCTTGCTGGGGTGGCCGGCGAGCACCAGCTCCATGATCTGCCGCTGCCTGACGGTGAGCCCCGCGACCTGGTTGGCCGCCGTCTCCCGCCACAAGAGCAACTTGCCCGCGTCCCGCGATTGTTCGAGAGCGCGCTCGACGCTGGCGAGCAGTTCATCACGGCCGATGGGCTTCTCGATAAAGTCCAAAGCGCCCGCCTTCATCGCCTGAACCGCCATCGGCACGTCGCTATTGCCGGTGATCATGATGGCGGGCAACCGATCACCCGAGTCATGAAGCCTTTGCAGCAGTTCGAGCCCATTCATCCCCGGCAGATAGGCGTCGATCAGGAGGCAAGCGTCTTGGCCGGAATGGTAGGCTTCGCGGAAGGCCTCGCAAGTCGCATAGGTTTGCACGGTCCGGCCGTCTTCCTCAAGGACGGAGCGAATCGCCTCGCACACCTGGCTGTCGTCGTCGACGACGAAGATGGTGGGTGGTCCGGAGACGGTCGCCGCTTCGGCAACGCGCGGCGCCTGTGCGGTCGGCGCGGTATGCGGCTTTGCGAGAAGACGCTGGATGACTTCCATCAGCTCCTTCAATTTCACAGGCTTGTTAAGTCGCGCGCAGTCATGAAGCGCGATGTCTCGCAAGGCGCCGGTCGAGATGTCGCCGGTGAGAATGATCGCGGGGATCCGGCGATGAAGCGTCTCCCGCAGACTTGCGGCGACCTGCAGCCCGTCCATGCCGTTTGGCAGATTGTAGTCGGCGAGGATGAGATCGGGGAGGATCGTCCCTTGCGCCAACAGCTCATTCGCGGCGACGCCGTCTGGCGCGGTCGCCGCGCGATGACCTTCGTCCTTGACGGACAGCTCAAGAAGCTCGCGAACTTCAGGATCGTCCTCGACGATCAGAATCGCGCCAGCGCGTCGACGGCCTTCAACGATCCCCTCGTCCACGCCGCGTCGGAGATGTTCGATCTTGGCGATAGTCTCGCCTGGACGGAGCGCGACTTCGATGGCGAAGACCGACCCCTTGTTGCGTTGCGAACTTACGCGCAACCGATGACCCAGCAATTTCGCGAGGCGTTCGACGATGGAAAGGCCGAGGCCGAGGCCGCGGCTCCGTTCGCGCGCGGCGTTGTCGACTTGATGGTACTCCTCGAAGATCGCCTTAAGCTCCTCGTCGGGGATGCCGATTCCGGTGTCCCAGATCTCGATGCTCACCATTCCCTGGTGCCGGCGGCATCCTAAAAGCACCTTGCCGCGATTGGTGTATTTCAACGCGTTCGACACCAGGTTGCGGATCATCTGCTCAAGCAGGCGCGGATCGCTCCGTATCGAAAGCCCACACGGGACCATGTGCAGAGCCAGACCACGCGCCTGCGCGTGATAAGCGAATTCGTCCCGCAACCGGCTAAGCAAATCGCCGATCGGGAAACTCACCGGTTCGGCGCTGACGGCGCCCGCCTCGATCTGGTTTATGTCGAGCAATGTGTTCAGCATCCCCGACATCGCGCCCAACGCCTCGTCGACCCGTGCGACCAGCCTCTGCGCTTTTTCGCCCTCGACCGTCTTGGCCAGCAGTCCCTGAAGGAGGGTCAGCGTTTGAAGCGGCTGGCGCAGATCATGGCTCGCCGCGGCGAGAAAGCGCGACTTGGCGATGGTCGCGAGCTCCGCCTGCCGCTTGGCCGCCGCCAGCGCGTCCGCCGTGAGCCTGCGCTGCGAAATATCGGTGAAAGTGATCACCACCCCCTCCACGCGATCGTCATGGGTGCGGTATGGCAATATCCGACGGATGAACCACACGCCGGTTTGCGTTTCGATCTCGCGCTCGATCGGGGCATGCGCCTGCAGCACCTTTCGGGCGTCGCTCGCCAGCGCGCTATCGGCGGAAAGCGATTTGAGATCCGCCAGCGGCCGCCCGACGTCGCCGGGAATTACGTTGAAGAGCGACCTCGTGGCGGGCGTGAAGAAACGAATGTTGAGGTTGGTATCGAGAAAGAGCGTCGCAACATCGGTGCTGTAAAGAATGTTTTGAAGATCGTCGGAGGTCGAACGCTGCCTCTCCAGTGTTTCCTGCAGCTGGCTGTTGAGGGCGGTAAGCTCCTCGTTGAGCGACTGCAGTTCCTCCTTGGAAGCGAGCAGCTCCTCGTTGGTCGATTGGTATTCCTCGTTGACCGACAACGCCTCTTCGTTGACCGCTTGTTGCTCTTCGCTCGAGGTTTCAAGGTTGCGGATGGCGCTCTGGAGCTCTGTCCTCGTGGCTTCGAGCTCCTGCTCAAGCTCGGCGACGCGCGAAACGTCTTGGGAAGGCGTTGGGCGACTTCGGCCGCCCGCTTGCTTCGGCTCTTCAATGAAGCAAACCAGAAGAAGCTCTTCGCCCCCGCTCTGAACCGGCTCGACGGCGATGCTGAACGAGACGGCGTCGCCGTGGCGATGCGTCCGCCCCCCGGCGACGACAATTCGCGTATTGTCCTGAAGGGCCCCTTGGATCGCCGATCGAAGCTTGGTCCGCACGCCCTCGCGCGCCATGGCGAGCAGGTCGTGGGCGGGGCGGCCCGGCGCAACCCGCAGATATCGGTCCGTCGGTCCGAGGAAATAAAGGCATTCGTATTTGCGGTTGATCAGCACCGCCGCAGGCGCATAGTTCTCGATCACCAACCGGCGACAGAGGTCGGCGAGACCGGCCTGACGCGAAAGCGCTTGCCCCTGTCCCGGGCGCGCGAGGACTCGTGCGTTGTCGCCGCCGGACTTCGAAATGCCGAATTCTCCCGGTCGGTTGTGGCCGACGCGCCGATAGAGCCGCTCCGATTTCGAAATGACATCGAAACGGCCGTCGACGGCGCCAAGCGTCTCGGAATTGCCGAGAAGGAGAACGCCGCCCTCGCGCAGCGCGAAATGGAAAAGCGACACGACCTTCGTCTGCGCCTCGGGACGCAGATAGATCAGAAGATTCCGACACGAGACGAAGTCGAGGCGTGAGAACGGCGGATCGGCCAACACGTCCTGCACGGTGAAGACCACCGAGGCGCGCAAGTCTGGCGAGACCCGGTAGTTGTGACCTTCTTTCGAAAAGAAGCGCGCAAGCCGCGCCGGCGACACATTCGCCTCGATCGTCGACGGATAAAGGCCGTCTCGTGCGCTCGTGACCGCGTCCGGATCGACGTCGGAGGCGAAGACCTGCAGTTTGACGTCGCGCCTTTCGGCCGCGATCTGCTCGCGAAACAGCATGGCGAGAGAATAAGTCTCCTCGCCCGAGCTGCACCCGGCAATCCAGACACGAAGCGGGCGATCCGGGGGATGGCTGCGCACGAGTTCAGGAACGATGGTCTCCGTGAGGAGATCGAACACTTGTCGATCACGGAAGAAGCCGGTGACGTTGATCAGCAGATCTTTGGCGAGAAGATCGAGCTCGCTTGCGTCGCCGCGCAGTATTTCGAGATATCGATCCGTGGTTGCGATCGCCGCCGCCGCCATCCGTCTCTCGATCCGACGCTCCAGCGTGCCCGGTTTGTAGAGCGTGAAATCATAGGCGGTGTTTGC
>JBEKSH010000409.1:0-4005 GCA_049517235.1 Roseiarcus sp.
GTCGTCTTCCCGCAGCCCGACGGCCCCAGCAACGTCACGATTTCGCCGCGCGCGACCGTCAGATCGATGCGATCGAGCACGGTCGCCGCGCCGAAGCGCTTGGAGACGCGGCGAATGACGAGGTGGGGAACGCCGGCTGCGCTCATCGGTCACGACATTTCCTTGATCCAGCGGTCCACCCACCCGGCGCGCTCCTTGGCGACGAACGCCCAGTCGGGCGCGAACAACGCGGCGCCGTCGGGGAAGCCCTCGGGCTTGGGCGCGGCCGGATTGGTCGGCGCGACGAAGGCCTTGGTCGCCAGGATCGATTGCGCCTCGGTTCCCAGCATCGCGTCGATGAACGCGTCGGCGACGTCGCCGGCCGGTCCGCCCGTCACCTTGGCGATCCCCGAAGGCATCGCGAAAGCGCCGTCCGACGGCACCGCCAGATCGACCGGCGAGCCGGCGGCCTTGCGGATCAGCGTGTAGGCCGAGAACTGGCCGCCGATCATCCACGCCTCGCCCTGCTCCAGCAGATTGATGGCCTGCGGCGCGTTGGTGTAAACGTTCAGCAGGTTCGGCTTGAGGGATTTCAGCTTGCGGAAGCCCGCGTCGATTTCATATTGCGCCTCGGCGTAGGGCTTGCCGGTCTCCAGATGGGCGGCGACCAGCAGGTTCCAGAATCCTTCGGTGTTTTGAATGGAGGGCACGATGATCTTCTGCGCATATTTGGGATCCCACATCTCGGCCCAGCTCTTCGGGCCGCCCGGCATGCGGGTCGTCGAAAAGGCGATGCCCGCCCATGGCTTCTGGTAATTCGCCCACAGGCCGTCGCGATGGATCGACCCGGCGACGAGCTTGTCGAGATTGGGAATGGCTTTCGTCGACAGCGGCGTGATCAGGCCTTCGGCCGCCGCCGGAATCATGACAGGATCGTCCATGATGACGACGGACATTTTCGGCGCCGCCTTGTCGGCCTGCATCTTTTGCAGGTTGGTGAGCGAATTGCTCCCCTCGTAGAGAATCTTGATGTCGAGCTTCTTTTCAAGGACCGGGAAAAGGTCGCCATTGAAATATTTGGCGGCGCCTGCCGGGCCGCCGACGACGATTTCCTTCGGATCGGCCCTGACGACGGCCGGCATGGCGACCATTCCAACCAGAGCGCCGCCCGTTTTCAGGACGCTTCGGCGCGATAGACTGTTCAGGCTCATCACTCTCTCCGCTCGTTGCGAGGCTAAGGCCCCGATTGACAAATGCAAGCCCCGGGCCAATTGTGCACAATTCCATTTAGGCGTTGTTCCGCAAGGCGCTATCGGATAGTCGCCTGACGATCGCCACCGCGGCGACGCCACAATGTGCACAATATTTGCTATTTCTGTGCACATTTCCGGAGCAGCGTAAAGACCATGGATCGGGGAAAGGCGGGCGAGGGTTCCGCAATCGACGCCGGCAAGCCCGCGCGACGGGGCGGCAAGCGGCCGCCCAAGGCGGCGCCCCATACCGACCAGACCATTCACGCGGCGATCGCCGACGCGATCCTGCAGGGTCGGCTGAAGGCCGGCGCCAAGCTGCCCGAACATCGCCTCGCGGCGATCTTCGGCGCCTCGCGCGAACGCGTGCGCAAGGTCCTGCATCGCCTGGCCGCCGAGCGGCGGCTGGAGATCGTGCCCAACCGCGGCGCCCGCGTGCCGCAGCCGACGATCGAGGAGGTCCGCAGCGTCTATGAGGCGCACCGCGTGCTGGAGGCGGGGGTGATCGTCCAACTCGTCAATATCCTCGACGAGAAGATTCTGGCGATCCTCGATGCGCATCTCGCGCAGGAGCGACTGGCCGCCCAGCGCGGCGATCGCGCCGAATCGGTGCGCCTATCGGGCGCCTTTCACATCCATCTCGTCGATGCGCTGGGCAATCCGGAATTGTCGCGCTTCCTGCGCGATCTGCTCAGCCGGTCCTCGGTGATGGTGTCGGTCTACGAGCCGGCCAGCCAGTCGATCTGCGCCGTCGACGAGCATGGCGCGATCACCCGGGCGTTGCGCGCCAGGGACGCGGCGCGCGCGATCGACCTGTCGCACCACCACTTCCTGCATGTCGAGCAGCGGCTGCGCATGGAGCCCAGGAGCGAGCCGGCCGTCGATCTCAAGGACATTTTCAAGACCGCGCGCGCGCCGGTTTGAGCGCGCCTCTTCCTTCTCCCGCTCGCGGGAGAAGGTGGCCCGACGAAGTCGGGTCGGATGAGGGCGTCGCTTGGCTATTTCTTGACGAGCGGGCACACGCTGTCGGCGAGAGGACGGAATGCTTCGTCGGCGGGGATCGTCGCGATGAGCTTGTAATAGTCCCACGGATATTTCGATTCGGCCGGCGACTTCACCTCGAACAGATAGACCGGATGGATCGTGCGGCCGTCGACGCGGATCATGCCCTTGCCGAACAGCGGGTCGTCGGTCGGCATTTCCTTCATCTTGGCGACCACCTTGGCGCCGTCGTGCGGATTGCCGCCGAGCGCGTCGAGCGCCTTGAGATAGTGGAACACCGACGCATAGACGCCCGCGTGCACCATCGTCGGCTCGAAGTGATTCTTCATGCGCTCCGAAAACCGTTTCGAGAAGGCGCGCGTGTCGTCGTTCATGTCCCAGTAGAACGCCTCGGTGAACTGCAGCCCCTGCGCGATGTCGAGTCCGATCGCGTTGACGTCGGGGATGAACAGCAGCAGCGCGGCGAGCTTCTGGCCGCCCGCCGTGATGCCGAACTCATGCGCCTGCTTGATCGAATTGGTCGTGTCGCCGCCGGCGTTGGCGAGGCCGATGATCTTGGCCTTGGAGGACTGCGCCTGCAGCAGGAACGACGAGAAGTCGGGCGTATTGAGCGGCACGTTGACGCTGCCCACCACCTTGCCGCCGTTGGCCTCGACGACCGCTGTGGTGTCGCGCTGCAGCGCCTTGCCGAACGCGTAGTCGGCGGTGAGGAAGAACCAGCTGTCGCCGCCCGCCTTGACCACCGCCTTGCCCGTGCCGTTGGCGAGCGCGTAGGTGTCGTAGGTCCAGTGGATCGTATTGGGCGTGCACGCCTTGCCTGTGAGGTCCGAACTCGCGGCGCCCGAATTGAGGAACACGCCGTTCTTCTCCTTGACGACCCCCGCGACCGCCAGCGCGACGCCGGAATTGGGGACGTCGACGATCACGTCGATCTTGTCTTCGTCGAACCACTTGCGCGCGATGCCGACGCCGATATCCGGCTTGTTCTGATGGTCGGCCGAGGTGACGTCGATGGTCCAGCCCTTTTTCGTCAGGCCGCTGTCCTCGACCGCCATTTGCGCGGCGAGCGTCGAGCCGGGGCCGCCGAGGTCGGCGTAGAGGCTCGACTGGTCGCTCAGGCTGCCGATCTTGACGACCTTGTCGTCGGCCAGGGCGGCGCCCGAAAGCCACAGGCTGGCGCCCAAGGCGCAGGCGATCTTCAACTTCATTGGACGCTCTCCCGTTGGCCGACATTGGCCCGATGCTAGGCAATTTTCCGCGCATTGTTCCCCGGTTTCGCCGTTCGGGCAAGCGTCAACCGCGCATGCGGGCTTTTGTCGCGATGACCCAGATCAAGGCGGGCGCCGGCCAGCAGAGGCATCTTCGCCCGAACGCATCCTTGCGGAAGGAGCCCGGCATGACCCGCAAATTCGACGCGATCGTGATTGGTTCGGGACTTGGCGGCCTGACGGCCGGCGCGCTTTGCGCGCGGGCCGGCATGAAAGTGCTGGTTCTCGAACGCAACGACGCGTTCGGCGGCGCCGCGACGATCTATCGGCACAATGGCCTCGTCATCGAGACTTCGCTGCACGAGATCGACGGCTTCGACGAGGAAGACCCCAAGCTTCCGCTGATCCGCTCGCTTGGCCTCGACCGGGATCTGACGTTCGCCGACGTCGGCGATCTCTATGAAGTGCGGGGGTCGCTGATCTCCGAGCCTTTCGTGATGCCGCATGGCGTCGAGGCCGCGTTGGCCGCCGCGACGGCGCGTTTTCCACGGCGCAAGGCCGAACTC
>JBEKSH010000410.1:0-4005 GCA_049517235.1 Roseiarcus sp.
AATCAAAATGACTACCAAATAAACAAATGTCACAACATTACAAACGATTTACATTACTAACAACGCGCCCCAGCAATTCCAGTTCTTGACCTCCTCGAGTTCGAGCCCCAGCGCCTTGCCCACCTCCTTGGTCGAGCGATTATAGGGGTGCCCCGTCCCTTCGAGGGCGCAGCCGGGATAGTAGGCGACCTTCTTGTACTTTTCCGCCCTGTCGCTCATGCTCTCGTTCCCTTTATTCGGCCGCCTGAGAAAACGGCTGCTCGACCTCGCGCCTCGCCATTGCGACAAGACCCTCAAGACCCAGGGTCTTGCGATGGCGCCGGTCCTGCTCTTCGACATATTGCTTGATTGCGTCGCGCGCCCCGGCCCAGCCTTTCGTCCGCGGGCGCAGGACGGCGGCCAAGCCGAGCTTCATCAGCAGCGTGACCGGCAGATGGGCGACAAGACGCTTGACCATCTCCGTCAGCCATTCCTGCATCAGGGGCTGCCCGGTGCGCTGGAAAAACTGGCGCAAAATCCGCCCGTCCTCGATCTTGCCGGTTTCGATGACCTGTTCGCAGAAGACTTCATCGAAAATCGTCGACGGCGACGGACGCGTGTGGCCCTTCAATTCGAGCCAATGCGCAGTGGCTTTCATCACGCCTTCGGGCTCGACGTCGCGTGGGCAAACGTAGGTGCATTTGTTGCACGAGACGCATTGCCAGATGATGTCCTTATCGCGCAGCAGCTCCTCTTCCATGCCTGTGCGGATCAGGTAAATCCAGAAACGCGGATTGAAGTCGGGATTGACGGCGTTGACGGTGCAGGCGTTGGTGCAGGAGCCGCACTGCCAGCAGCGATGGATGTTTTCGCCGCCTGGCAATGAGGCGATTTCGTCCTGCAGCGCCTCGTTGTAGTCCTTGACGACCCGCGACTCGATGAACGTGCTCCAATGCCCGGAAACGTCAATGCCGTCGAGAATCAGCTTTTCGTGCGACTTGATGTTCTCGGGGCGGATGAGATGCTTTTCGTGAATGGGCATCGGCGTTTGTCCCTCAAGCCAGCAATTTCGCGTCTTCGAGGACGAAAGCCTCGCCGTCGATCGCCTTCAGCCGCGTGCGGTTGGAGCCCGGCCGCACGCCGTCGAGCCCGAGAATCCGCCGTGTATGAATCATCGGGTCTTCGGGCGACGAAAAATCAGTGCGCAAATAGGCGCCGCCCTGCGCGGAAATATAGTTGGCGTAGACCTGGGCCGTCACCAGGTCCACGTAGAACAGGACGTCTCGAAACAAGCCCTGATCGGTCAGAAACTGCGACAGTTCCTCCCGCAACGCCAGAAACGTCGCGTATCCGTCGTCAAGCGGAATCGTCAGGCGGTCGACGTTGTCGGCGAACCAGATTTCCCTGACGGCGCCGGTGTTGGCGCCGGCGTCCCACACCCAGCGGTTCATCAAGGGATAGCGCTCGGGGTCGACGTTATGCAGCGCCTCGACCGCGAGATCGCGGATGTAGCGATGCGCTTTGTCCCGGGGGAAACGCGCGCAAAAAGCGGCGACGCGCGCGTCGGTCGTCGAAGCGTCGCCAAGGCCGGCGAGCAATTGCTCCAGGCCGTCGCGAATTCTGGCCAGACCGTCCTCGTTGAGGTAGGGCGCGATGCGGCGTCGCACCGTGGCCATGAACGCGCACAGACCCATCAGCCGATGCAGGTCGAGCCGCGCCGCCTTCCCCGCCCCCAGCGTGTCCTGAAACAGCGCCGCCTTGAGCTTGAGCGCCTCGACATAGCGCTCGACGCCGCCAAGCTCCTCCGACCCGCGCGCCACCGCCTTGAACGCCTCGGACAGCAGCGGCCCGCTCAGTTCAAGCTGCGGGCGCGCCTGCTCCGGCGCCTTGAAAGAATTGCCGGTGAGCCATGCGAGGCGCGCCACGACGAGCTCCTATTCCGCCGCCAAGGCGCGTGGCGCCTGGCCCAACGCCGACATCGCGGCGGCGTGGCCCTGCGCAATCGAATCATCGATGGTTTCCGGCCCCGTCGCCGCGCCCGCGACGAACACGCCGGGCCTGCTGGTCGCGCCAATGACGCCATAGGCGTTCTTTCGCTCGATAAAGCCGTGCGGCTCCAGCGCGACGCCAAACACCGCCGCCAGCGTCATGTTGTCGACGTTGGGGTCCATGCCGATGGCGTGAACCACTAGGTCGAAGGGGATGGTGATCGGCCGCTTGACCAATGTGTCCTCGCCCTTGACGATGAGCTTAGCGCCGTCCGAAGTGACCTCGGCGATGCGCGCCTTGATGTATTTGACTTTGAACTCCTCCTGGCTGCGCCAGTAATATTTGGTCTCCAACAGCCCGAACGTGCGGATATCCATATAATAGACGTAGACATGGCAATCTGGCAGCTCCTCGCGGATCTCCATCGCCAGGTTGGCCGACACCGAGCAACAAATCTTCGAGCACCATTCGCGCCCGATCTGCCGGTCGCGCGATCCCACGCACAGGAGAATCGCCACGCGTTTGGGTTTGCGCCCGTCGGACGGGCAACGCACGCCCCTTCCCGACGAGAACATTTGCTCGACCTGGCTTGTCGTCACCACATCCGGAAAAGTTCCGAAACCCCATTCCGGCTTATTGATCGAATCGAAATGGGTGAAGCCGGTCGCCAGGATCGCCGAACTCGCGGCGACGACGGAGCCGTCGGAAAGGGTCGTCTTGAAAGCGCCCGCCGCTCCTTCAAAGCTCTTGACGACGCGGCCCAGGCGCACGTCGGTCACTTTGTTGTCGATGACGCGCTGGACCATGCCGCCGATCGCGTCTTTGGCCCATTCGCCCGACGGCACGAGCTTGGCGTAGCCCGTCAGAATCGGGGCGCCGCCGAGACGGTCGGCCTTTTCGACGAGGACGTTGGCGCGCCCGACGCTTGACAACGCGTGCGCCGCCGCGAGTCCCGCGGGGCCGCCGCCGACAATCAGAACTGGTTCGTTCATGGCGCGCGACCTATGGCGAGAGTTGCCGTCTTGGACAGCGGCTTGAAGCCGGGCCCGGAAGTGATCCTGCGCCGTGGGTCGTAGAGGTTCTCCTGCCTGCCCGCCTTGACCTCTTCCAGATACGCCTCGAATTCGGCCTTCTTGGCGCGCCAGTCGATCCCCATTTTCTCCATCAGTTTCTCGGTGGACGAGGCGTGCCAGTGCGACTGCACGATCCGGTACGGATGCGCGCCGCACGCGAGGGCGGCGAACTGCACGTCCGCCAGGACGGGCAGATCGACGGGCTTGCCGGCGGCCTTGCCAATCCACTGGCTCTTGTCGAGCGTCGTGATGCAGCCGGTGTCGTGACCGATCATCACATCGGAATGTGCCTCATTCTGCGCGACGAGGATCTTGCGGTCGATCGCATAGGACCGCGTGAACTCGCGTTCGGAGATGATGTGGCGGAAGCCAAAGCCGCAGCAATCGTACCAGGTGGAGTAATCGATCACCTTGGTCCCGAGCGCCTCCATGATTCCCGTCGAGACGGCGACGCGATTGCCTTCCAGAATCGCGTCGTCGTAGACCGCATCCTGCGGAACCATCTTGTACACGTGACAGGCGGGATGGATCGTCGAGCGAATGTGGCTACAGTCGATGACCTGATGCTTGGCGATCTCGCGCCGCATCACGTGCACCCATTCCGAATAGTGCACGATTTCTTCAGGGATCAGCAGCTTGCCGTCGACAAGGCGGCCGAGCTTGCCGAGGATCTTCTTCACGCGGTCGCGCAGTTCCGCCGATTCCAGCAAATAGCCGCGCACTTCCTTGTAGTTGCCGAACGAGGTGCCGCAGTGAACCAGCGGATAATAATAGCCCTCCGGCAGGCCCTCCGCCTTGGCCGAGACATAGGCCTGATGAAAATTGCGCAGGAACACGGCGGCCAGGCTCTCGAGATTGCCGATGCCCGATCCATGATAATTCCATGCGGTGCATGAGGTCTGATCGGTTTCGTCGAGGTATTTCTTGCCCATGAGGTTCATCAGCCAAAGCAGCGACGCCGGAT
>JBEKSH010000411.1:0-3994 GCA_049517235.1 Roseiarcus sp.
ATAAGACGGTCTTCGGCGATGAGTATGTCTGATATAGACTTAGTATCATTGTCGTATTTCTTGACGCAAGTCCAATGTTCATTGGCGTTAGCTACGCCAATGAGAGCACAGAGGACTAGCGACGCGGTTAGCACGACCGTGCGCATTTTTGACATGTTAGACCTCCTGATCGTCACCGATCCCCGCTTAGAGGACGCCCCTCGGTGTGCAAAAATCAAGACTCGCGCAACAAACTTAACACCTTGATCGGATAGCCGTCTTCCGTTTCATAAGTCTGTTGCGAATTGCGCCCGCCATCTTTCGCATCGAGCGTCAGCGCAACGCTCGCGGCGCCGCCAGCCCCTATCGCCGTCCGGCTGCGTTCCCGAGCGTCGCCGGAGGAACAGGCCGCATCGCGTCGGCCGGCGCTTCCCGGACTTTACCCCGCCAGACGCAACTACCGCTGGACAGCCACCATTTCGTAGCTTATAAGCTACGAACGATTGAAGTTCGCCAAAGCCCTGCGTTTACCGCTTGGTTCAAAAGCCTGCGCGATCGGCAGGCGCGAGCGCGCATCGCGGCGCGGCTGGCGCGATTGCAGTCGGGCAATTTGGGCGACGTCGCGCCGATCGGCGAGGGCGTCAGCGAGCTTCGTATTTTCCATGGCCCCGGCTACCGCGTCTATCTCATCCAACGCGGGGCGGCCCTGGCGATATTGCTCTGCGGCGGCGATAAGCGATCGCAGGAGGCGGATATCCCCCTGGCGAAGAAACTGGCGAAGGAATACTCGTCATGACCGACAAGACGACTCTTTTCGACGCGGCCAAATATCTCGATACGCCCGAGGAGATTGCGGCGTTTCTCGACGAAGCGTTGGCGATTGGCGACCCCGCGTTCTTCGCCGAGGCGCTCGGCGTCGCCGCGCGCGCCAAAGGCATGACGAAAATCGCAAAGGACGCTGGGCTATCGCGTGAAGCGCTCTATCGCGCGCTCAGCGAGGACGGCGACCCGCGCCTGTCCACCCTATTCGGCGTCATGAGGGCCTTGGGCGTCCGGCTGGCGACGGCGACGCCGTTGGAGGCGCGGGCGCCGCGAGAAATCAACCCGCTCGGTTTCCTCAAGGGGCGCGTTCAGGTCCCCGACGACTTCGACGGTATGCACGAAGGCGAAATCGAACGCCTGTTCGAAGGCGAGGAGTGAGGCTGCTGCTCGACATGCGTCTCGGTCTATTGGCCTCCGAGGACTCCAAACGCCTGCGGCGCCCTTCCCATCAGGCGCCAGCGCCCCCGCGCCTCACGGTCCCGCTTCCTCGCCCGCCGCCTTTCCGGCCGTCGCCACCAGCAGATACAGCGACATCGGACGGCTGACGAACGCCCGGAAGCCCTGCCGCCGATGAAGCGCGGCGGCGCTTTCGTCCTTCGCGTCGACGATGAGCGCGAAAGCTTTGGCGCCGCTTCTGAGAACGCGCAGCGCCGCGCCGGCGAGAAGGACGCCGCCGAGCCCCTTGCGCGCGAATCGCCGATCGACGGCCAGCCGTCCAATCAGCGTCGCTCACAGAAGATGGAAGCGCTGGGCGACCGGCGCGGCGCCGCCTTGCGCGGGAAAATGCCGGGCGAGCAGGTCGCCGCAGCTTGTCGCCGCGCCGATCAGCGCCTGGCCTGTCGCGCCCGTTTTCATGTCGCCAGTGAGCCGGTCGACGATCGCGCGCCATTCGTTCTGCCCGATCGCCCTGGCGGCGCCGTCGTCGGCGACGATCCGCGCATAGCGCTCGGCGAGCGAAACATAGATCAGAACGCCGTTGCGCTCGGCGCAATGGGTCACGCCGCGGATCACGAATTGCTCGAGCGCGGCGCGATGAGCGTGCGACCGGCGCACCGCGCCCGGCGTCAGCCGCCAGCGCAGGGCCGGCAGCGACAACAGGCCGAGGGCGACCAGAAAAATCGCCAGCTGAGCAATGAAAATTCGCTCGGCCGAAAGGTCGGTGAAGAACAGCAGCGGCCAGGGCGCCGCCAGCGCGACGACAGCGCTCCAGATCAGCGGCGGGGCCTCATAACTGGCGGAGGCGCGCGCCAGCACGCAGACGATCTGGCCGCTGCAGCGCGCTTGCGCGGCGCGCAGCGCCGCTTCGATCCTGGCCGTTTCTTCCCGTGTCATTGGCGTCACCAGCTCCCCGAGGCGCCGCCGCCGCCCGACGATCCGCCCCCACCCGAAAAGCCGCCGTCTCCGCCGCCGCCGAACGAACCGCCGCCGAACGAGCCGCCTCCACTTCGGCCGCCGCCGCTCAGGAAGATGTTCAGCAGCAGGTAGAGGATGGCCTGGCCGAAGCCGCCTTGCCTGCGCGCGATCCCGACAAACACAAAAATAAGAACCGCCACCACCAGCAGCGCCGCGAGCGCGCCGGAAACGCCCGGCGAGTCCTTGGCGCGAAATTCCGGCCGCTTCTGCCATTCCGACGAATCGGTCGTCAGCGTCGTGATGATGTCGTCGACGCCGCGCGAAACGCCGCCGTTGAAATCTCCCGCCTTGAAGCGCGGCGCGACGGCGTTGGCGATGATGATCTTGGAGGTCGCGTCGGTCAGCGTTCCCTCGAGCCCATAGCCGACCTCGATGCGCACCCTGTGTTCGTTCGGCGCGATGAGAAACAGCACGCCGTTGTTCTTCTTCGCTTCGCCGAGCTTCCAGGCGCGAAAGAGTTGGTTGGCGTAGGGCTCGATCTCCTGGCCGTCGAGCGAGGAAACGGTCGCCACGACGAGCTGGATGCCCGACTTGTCCTCCAGCTCCTTTAGCTTGCCTTCGAGCGAGGCGCTCTGCTCGGACGAAAGGATGCCAGCCTGATCGACCACGCGGCCGGTCAGCGCAGGGAAGTTCGCCGCCTGCGCCCAGACCGCGCCGAGCGCCAGGCCGAGCAGCAGGGCGAAGAGCGCCGCATAGAACCGGCCGCGCGGCGACGTGGCGAGGCGGGCTTTCAAGCTTGCTTCGCCCATCGATTCCTCAGCGGCGTTGATTTCGCCCGAGCTCGGCAAAATCGATCCCGGCTTAGGCCGCGTCCCGCTGCCCGGCCGCGCGGTCAGAACTTCACCTTTGGCGGAGTTTGCGCCTCGTCGGTGGCGGTGAATTCGGCCATCGGCTTGTTGGAGCGGAAGAACGTCGACGCCCAGAGGACGGTGGGGAACGTGCGCAGCGAAGTGTTATAGGCGCGCGCTGCGTCGATATAGTCCCGGCGCGCGACGGCGATGCGGTTTTCGGTGCCTTCGAGCTGCGCCTGCAGCGCAAGGAAATTCTGGTTGGATTTGAGGTCGGGATAATTCTCGCTGACCGCCAGCAGGCGTCCGAGCGCGCCGGACAGCGCGTTCTGCGCGTCCTCCATTTGCTTGACCTTTTCCGGATCGGTGAGCTGCGAGGCGTCGACATGGATCGCGGTGGCCTTGGCGCGCGCCTCGGTGACGGCGGTCAGCACGTCCTTTTCCTGCTTGGCGTAGCCTTGCACGGTCGCGACCAGATTGGGGATCAGATCGGCGCGCCGCTGATACTGGTTCTGCACTTCCGCCCATTGCGCCTTGGCGGCCTCCTCTTCGGTCGGAATGGTGTTGTAGCCGCATCCCGACACGCAGAGGCCGAGAAGGACGGCCGCGGCGAAGGCGCGCAGGCGCGAAAGGCTGGCGGACAATGGCGATTCCCTCAAGGTTGGCGGCTCGAACAGAAGCAGGACATGGCGCGCCGCGAAGCTCGCCGGCCGCCCTTCAAGCCGCGAGCACAGCATAGGGCCATGACGGCTCTGCGAAAAGAGCGGCGGGAACGAACCGGCGTCTTATTCCACGCAGCGCGAGGACAGCCACGCAATCCAGGCCGCCTCAAAGGTTGGCGCTTCCAGCGCCAGACTCAATTGCGCCAGGGCGATCGCCAGATTGAGGTCGGCGGGCGGCGCGCCGCGGCGTCTCCTCGCGACATGGGCGCGAAGTTGCACGATCGTCATCGCCTCCGCCCCGCGAACGATCCGCGCGACCCGCCAAGGTTC
>JBEKSH010000412.1:0-3986 GCA_049517235.1 Roseiarcus sp.
TAGCGCTGGGAATGATGGCCAAAAGCAAGGCAGAAGAAATCCTCGACTTCCTGACTCGCACAGATCTTGCGCTCGCTTTTAGGGCCGTGCGCTATGCCGACGATGGTCAATCGGCGGCAATCGCCAGACTGCTGGAGATCCTGGTCGAACGGGGGCGCGATGTTGCCCAATCGATGTCAATGCACTTCATGCTCTGGCACCTACCGTTCGGTACCGAGCATGCGCCGTACCTCGACGAGGTTTTGAAATTCGGCGGTCTGCTCGGGGGCGAAGCGGTCCAAGCGCTCGCAACGATCCGTGGTCCGTCCTTCAAGCCGACCTTGCTTGAGCTTCTCGACCGCGAGAAGAAGGACTTCAACTTCAGCGTTAACGGCATAGCGCCTGCACTCGCGCCCCTGCTCGACGAGTCCGATCTTCCGCGTTTGCTCGATATCGCCGTAGACGCGGCTTCGATGCTAAACGATGAAGATGCAGGCTGTGCGGTTGGCAATCTTTTGGCGCGGTTCGATCCTGATTTGCTTATTACTGCAGCTCGGGCCCGTGCCGGTTCACCGCTTCCATCCAATCTCGTGAGGATTCTGTGCCAAGCCCTTCAGAATCGTGAGGATAAGCGTTCCTTCGAGATTCTCGCTGACTTCGTCCTGGAGTCGCATGACGAAGCGATCAGCGCGCTCTATTTCCGTCTGCCGCAGGACAACGACGATGCTGCGGAGTTGGTCGGCGGCCTTACTGTCGAGCACGTGCAAGCACTCTGGCGGGGACGCTTTACCGCGGCATTGTGGGATGATGCATTGCGTAGGCTCTGCCGTTCGCGAGCCGGCCTTGCAGACCAAACGGCGTTGATTGCCAGTCGCACCGAGGGGATCGAACGGGTCGCGCTTCTTTTCTGCCTCGATGCCGACTTGCCCGTCATTCGCGAAGAGCTTGAGCGACTCGATTCGCTGTCGGATGCAGAGCTCGCGCGACAGCCATTCGAAATCATCCGACTTGCCGATCTCGATTGGACGGAAACGGGTTCGCTCTATCCGCGCCTGTTGGTTCGGGGCATCGAGCGGCTCAGACGCTCTTTGCTGGGCGGCTCGTCGCCCTGCCACATCAAAGGGCTCGGCCCGCTTGTACCTGACGTCCTCATTCCTATCGCGGAAATGGCGGCTGGACTGCGGGGCGACGAAGGACATTGGTGGCAGAGGCGCCAGCTTGGGAGCATTGTCGCGCACTACGGCAACCAAGACGCGCGCGCATATCTACTGGATCAGCTCGCACACGGCGAACCTGGGATCAGGCGTTGGGTCAAGGTAGACGTCCTCCCTTTTATCGACAATGTCAGCACCGACGACATGTCAGACGATGCAATCGCATTCTTGCTCGCTGATCTGTCTCGGAGCGATGCACTCAGCGAAGATTGGAACAATCCGCTTGGGCACCTCGCGAGCGAGCGTTTTGTCACTGAAAGGCTGATCCCGCTCGCGCGCGGTGCATCCGATACTGTCGTCAAGAACCTGCGCATCGTACTCAAAGCGGCCGGCGATCGTCACGGCCGCCGGTACTTCCTCCCGAACGGATGGTAGTGTGCCATCACTGGCCTTGGTCAGCCGTCATCACATATCTGAGCCTGGGTCCGGCACTCGGCGGTCCATTGGACATACGACCGCTTCTGGGACGGCCAGCTTGGCCGGAGAACGGCAATAATGGGCGCAGGGCAGCCCTCAAGGTGAGCAACCGTCTGTGTTCACAGTCCCCCCACGGCTGACGAACGAAGCCGGGGGCCAAGCGCAATATCTTCACCCCTGGACATTCGCCGCCTCCAGCCAGCCGGGGTCGAGCTGCGGCAGCGGAATGGCGGCGAGCAACTGGCGGGTGTAGGGGTGTTCCGGCGCGTCGAACAGCGCGGCGGTGTCGCGGTTTTCGACGATCTCGCCGCCCTTCATCACGATCACCCGGTCGCACAGGCGGCGGACCACCGAGAGGTCGTGGCTGATAAAGGCAAGCGTCAGCTTCAGTTCGTCCTTCAGGCGGCCGAGCAGGTCGAGGATTTGCGCCTGGCTCGAAACGTCGAGGCCCGACACGATCTCGTCGGCGAGCACGAAGCGCGGCGACAGGGCGATGGCGCGCGCGATGCCGACGCGCTGGCGTTGCCCTCCCGAAAGCTCGTGCGGATAGCGGGAAGCGAATTGCCCGGGCAACCCGACGGCGCCGAGCGCCGCCGCGACGCGCTCGCGGCTTTCGGCGGCGCTGGTCGCCACGCCATGGAACAACAAGGGCGCGGCGATGATCGCGCCGATCGTCTTTCGCGGATTGAGCGAGGAATAAGGATCCTGGAAGATCACCTGCAAATCGCGGCGCAGCGGGCGCAGCGCCGCCTCGGAGAGATGCGCGATATCCCGCCCGTCAAACCGGATCGCGCCGCCCGACGGCTCATAGAGACGCACCATCGCGCGCCCGAGCGTCGTCTTGCCCGATCCCGATTCCCCGACGATGCCGATGGTCGAACCGGCCGGGATATCGAAGGCGACGCCCTTGAGGATTTCGACGCGCGGCGCCGGCCCGAACAGCGGCTTTCGCGTCATGTCGGGGAGCGACAGGCGCAGATTCTCAATGCTGAACAAGGGTTCGGTCATCGCCGGCCCCCGGCGGCGATCCCACGCGCTTCGCGCCACGCCCTGTCGGTCTCATCCATCTCGCGCCTGAGCGCCTCGATAACCTCCGGGCGGACCGGGGCGAGCGATTCGTCGGGACGGTCGTAACGCGGCGTGGCGGCCATCAGCGCCCGCGTATAGGCGTGAGCGGGCGTCTCGAACAGCGTCGCGACATCGGTCTGCTCGACGACCTTGCCGGCATAGAGCACGCTCACCCACTGACAGATCTTGGCGACGACGCCCAGGTTGTGGGTGATGAAAAGCAGCGCTGTTCCGTGGCGGCGCTGCATCTCGGCGATCAGCTTCAATATCTGTTTTTGCACGGTGACGTCGAGCGCCGTCGTCGGCTCGTCGGCGACGATCAGCCTGGGCTCGGCGGCGAACGCGGAGGCGATCAACACGCGCTGGCGCATGCCGCCGGAAAGCTCGTGCGGGTAACTCCTGAACACCCGCGACGGCTGCTGGATCTGCACTTCCTCCAACAGGCCGAGCGCCCGCGCCTTGGCCGCGCCCGCCGACAGGCCGAGAATCCGGGTGAGCCGATCGGTCATCTGGCTTTCGATCCGTTTGGACGGATTGAGCGCGGTGAGCGGATCCTGCGGGATCAATGCCGCATTGACGCCGACGAGGCGCCGGCGGTCGCGATCGGAAAGGTCGAACAGGTTGGCGCCGCCGAGCCGGACCGCGCCTTCGATCACTTCGACGGCGCGCGGCAGAATGCCGAAGATCGCGCGGCCGATCATGCTCTTGCCGGCGCCGCTCTCGCCAACCAGCCCGTGCACCTGGCCCGGCGCGACGGCGATCGAGGCCTGCCGCAGCAGGCGGGCGTCGCCGCCGCGCCGCAGCCGCACGCTCAACCGATCGATGTCGAGGAACGGCGCGCTCATCGCATCACCGGGTCGAAACGCTCTTTGAGGCCCTCGCCGAACTGGCTGAAGGCGAGCACGGTGAGGAACAGGCAGGCCAGCGGAAAGACCAGCACCCACCATGCCTGGTGCACGATGCCCCGCCCTTCGGCGATCATCGAGCCCCATGTCGGGTCGTCGGTCGAGATCGACAGATTGACGAAGGACAGGATCGCCTCGACGATCACCGCGATGCCCATTTCGAGCGAAAACAGCACGATGATTGCGGGCAGCACGTTGGGCAGCACTTCGCGCGCCATGATGCGCACGCTCCCGTAGCCCACCACCTTGGCGCTGTCCACATAGTCCATCCGCCGCTGCTGCATCGCCTCGGCCCGCACCACCCGGCAGAACCGCGTCCAGTCGATGACGGCGATCGCGATGATCACCGAAGACAGGCCCGGCCCGAGCACCGCGACAAGCAGGATCGACAAGAGAACAGGGG
>JBEKSH010000413.1:0-3980 GCA_049517235.1 Roseiarcus sp.
CTTAATAGCGTGCAGGGCGCCAGGCTCGCGGGCTGCTCGACGATCATCGCGGTTGATCTGTCCGACTCGAAACTCGAAGCGGCCCGGCGGTTTGGCGCAACGCATAGCGTCAATCCGCAGCGCGACGATCTCGCCGGACGCGTCACGGAAATAACACGAGGCCGCAAGGCGGATTATGTCTTCGTGACCGTCGGCGCCAAATCGGCTGTCGAGCAGGCTTTCGGCCTGATGCGCCGCGGCGGTTCGACGATCATCGTGGGCATGCCGGCCGCCGGCGTCACCACGAGTTTCGATCCCGGCTGGCTCGCCGCCGACGGCCAGTCCATTGTCGGCTCCAAGATGGGTTCCGCGCGGGTGCAGATCGACGTGCCGAAGCTGATCGACTTCTATCGACAGGGCCGCCTCAAACTCGATGAACTGATTTCCGGCCGCTATCCGCTGGAGCGGATCAATGAAGCGGTCGATTCGGCGCGGCGCGGCGAGGCGCTGCGCAATGTCATCGTCTTTTAGGCGGGGGCTTACGATGAAGATCGTCGGGCTGAAAACTTTCGTCGTCGGCAATCCGCCGCCACGCTTTGGCGGACGATATTTTCTCTTTCTGAAGCTGGCGACCGACGATGGCGTCGAAGGGGTCGGCGAGGTCTATGCGGCGAGCTTCGCGCCCAAGACGATCGTTGCGATGATCGAAGACGTGTTCGAGCGCCATGTCCTGGGCGCCGATCCGTTCCAGATCGAGCTGATCTGGCGCAATGTCTATGGCCGCGGCTATTCGATGCGGCCGGACATTTCCCTGATGGGCGTCCTGTCCGGAATCGAAATGGCCTTGTGGGACATCGTCGGCAAGGCGGTCGGCAAGCCGGTCCATGCGCTGCTCGGCGGCAAGGTGCATGAGCGCCTGCGCAGCTACACTTATCTTTATCCGCGCGCCGAGGAAGGCGACGCCTATGCCGATGCGGCGGTTTATCGCGATCCAGACGCCGCCGCCCAACGCGCCCTCGAATATGTCGGCATGGGCTTCACCGCCGTGAAGTTCGATCCGGCGGGACCCTATTCGACGCTCGATCCGCGCCAGCCGAGTCTCGCGCGCCTCGATCTGTCCGAAGCCTTCTGCCGGAAAATTCGAGCCGCGGTCGGCGACAAATGCGATCTGCTGTTCGGCACGCACGGCCAATTCACGACTTCGGGGGCCATTCGCCTGGCGAGGCGGATCGAGGCTTACGATCCGCTGTGGTTCGAGGAGCCGGTCCCGCCCGAAATGCCGGAGCAAATGGCGGAAGTCGCGCGCCACACGAAAATTCCGATCGCCAGCGGCGAGCGGCTCACCACGAAATATGAATTCGCGCGGCTCCTGGAATTGCGCGCCGCCTCCATTCTCCAGATGGCGCTGGGGCGGGTCGGCGGCCTGCTCGAGGCCAAGAAGATCGCGGGCATGGCGGAGGCCTATTACGCGCAGATCGCGCCGCATCTCTACTGCGGCCCGATCGAGGGCGCCGCCAATATTCAGCTCGCCGCCTGCAGTCCGAATTTTCTCATCCTGGAGAGCATCGAGACATGGAGCGGATTCCATGCGCGAATCATCAAGAAGCCGATTCGTTGGGAAGAAGGCTATGTCATCCCCTCAGGCGAGCCGGGGCTCGGCGTCGAACTCAACGAGGAAGTCGCCATGGCCAATCCTTACAGCGGCAAGGAGCTGCATCTCGCGCCGACTTTCGGGCCGGTCGGCGCGCGGGATTGAATTGACGCGGCGCTGACGTCGAGGCTGCACGGATCGATTTTGCGACCCTGATATGGATCAATTCGCTTCACGCGCCTTCGCGATATCAAAGAGCGGGCGGCATGAGCAGGATAACACGGATGGCGGAGTCAAGAACTCTGATCGTCTACTATTCTAGATCGGGGACGACGCGCAAAGTCGCCAAGTCCCTGTCGGCATTGCTTCACTGCGAAATTGAAAAAATTGTGGAAGCCAAGGAGCGATCCGGCGTTCTCGGCTACTTGCGGTCGGCGATGGAAGCGGGGCGAAAGCGTCCTTCATCCATCATCCCTCCGAAAATGGACCCGGCGTCTTACGATCTGGTCATTGTCGGAACGCCTGTTTGGGCATGGTCTGTCTCCTCGCCTGTCCGAGCCTATCTTATGGCGTACAGGGCGCGCCTTCCCGACGTGGCGTTCTTTTGCACCTTCGGCGCGCGAGGCGGCGAAAGCGCCTTCGCCGAGATGGAAACGATCGTCGGCAAAGCGCCTCGCGCCTGTTGTGCGCTTAAGGCGGGGGACGTGACGTCGGCCGCCTATGAACGGCGTCTAGTCGAATTCGTGAAATCCCTGGGGCGGGCGAGCGTCGCCGACCACACAGGAACGACCGGGCTGGACCAGCCGGAGCTCAAGCGCCCAGCGGAGTAGGATTCACCGATGCGGGCCTCGCCACTCTCATGATCAGGCATTCGGCAGCAATTGCGCGGGCTCTGGCGGGGGCGCTGATGGCGACGATCGCCTTGCTTGGCGCGGCTCGCGCCGAAGACCCGGGCGTCCCGATCCTGCTCTACCATCGGTTTCATCCGACAGAGCCAGGGTCGACAACCGTTACGACGCCGGCCTTCGAAGAACAGCTCGCCTGGCTGGCCGAGCATCACTATGCGGTCGTGCGGCTCGGATCGGTCGTCGACGCTCTGCGCGGCGGCCGCGAGCTTGAGCCGCAGAGCGTCGCCATCACCGTCGATGACGGGCGCCGGTCGCAATACACGGAAATGTTTCCGATCATTCAACGCTACCACGTCCCCGTTACGCTGTTTGTCTATACGGACGCCATTTCGGTTGAGCCCGACGCCCTTACCTGGGAGGAGATCGGGGAAATGCTGAAATCCGGCCTCGTCGATGTGCAGTCGCACACCTGTTCGCACCCCTTTTTCGAAAAGGAGCGCGCGCGCCGAAGCGCGGCCGACTATGAGGCGTTCGTGGCTACGGAACTGACGAAATCGAAGAAGACGCTGGAGGATCGCCTGCGCCGGCCCGTCGATCTGTTGGCCTGGCCCTACGGCGTGTTCGACAGCGCGTTGGAGCGGGCGGCGGCGCGCGCCGGCTACGTCGCCGCTTTTTCGGTCGAGGATCGTCTTGCCCGCGCCGGAGAGGACCTTTTTTCCTTGCCGCGGGTGACTGTGTCGGACCGCGATCGCGGCGCAAGGTTCGCGGCGTTGCTGGAGCCGGGCGCCAGGATAGACCCCATCGATCCCAAGGAGCTGAGCGTCAGCTGCGGACCCCGAGCAGGCGATGCGGAAATTCGCTGACAATGCCGCATCGCCGCATGATCGCGGCGCCCAAGCGGCGCGAACCCCGCTCGCGTCGGGCTTGGCGAGCGACCCGCACAGAGATTAGCGCTTGAGAAGTTTCTTCAATTGGGCGAGTGAGCGCGTGTTGATCACATCCTTGGCCTCAAGCCAGGCGCGACGCGCCTGATCGACGCCAAATCGCATCCAACCGAGCGAAGCGGTGGAATGTGCGTCGCTGGAGATTGCAAGCCTCACCCCTGCGCCCTTAGCCGCCTGGGCGTGAATGTCGTTGAGGTCCAATCGATCCGGACCCGCATTGATCTCGAGATGGCAACCACGTTCCGCCGCGGCGGAGATCATCTTTTCGACATCGACGTCGTACGGCTCCCGCTCGCCGATCAGACGCCCCGTCGGGTGGGCGATGATCGATACGAGAGGATTGTCCATCGCGCGGATGATGCGGTTCGTCTGCTCGTCTCGCGGCAGGTCGAATTTATAGTGAACGGCGGCGACGACCACGTCGAGCCGCGAGAGAACGTCGTCGGGCAGGTCGAGGCGCCCGTCCGCCAGGATATCGACCTCGGTTCCCTTCAGGAGCGTGAGGCCGCGCAATCCCGCGTTGACCCGCTCGATCTCATCGATCTGCTGCGACACGCGGCTCGGATCAAGTCCATGGGCGACGGTCACATGCCGGCTGTGATCGGTGATGGCGAGATA
>JBEKSH010000414.1:0-3977 GCA_049517235.1 Roseiarcus sp.
CTCCGCGCTCTGAGCCTCGGCCCGCAGCCCGACGTAGTGATTGTCGATTGCGCGCTGGGCGTCGAGGCGACCAATCGTCTGGCGCTCGCCGCGCGGGCGGCCGGCGCGCCCAAGAGCCTCGTGCTGTTTTCGCCGTTCGAGCGGCGCGCTTTCGGGCAGACTTCGCTGCAGGGCTTCGACGGCTGGCTGGTCAAACCGGTCCGCGCGCGATCGCTTTTCGAGCGCCTCGCCGATGAATTTCCGACGGGTCCGGCGACGGTCGGGACGATCGCGCCGCTTCCGGCGAACCACCGCCTGGCGCGCGCGCTGCTCGCCGAGGACAATGAAATCAACGCGACGATCGCTCAAAAGGCGTTGCGGCGGCTCGGCTTCGAGGTGGTGCGCGCGCATAATGGGCGCGAAGCGGCGATGCTCGGCGAGGCGGCGGCGCGCGGCGAGGCGCCCCGCTTCGAAATCGTCCTGATGGACATCAAGATGCCCGGCCTCGACGGCTTTGAAGCGTCGCGCTGCATCCGCCGCGCCGAGCAGGAAGCGGCGGCGCGGCCGATGCCGATCATCGCCCTCACCGCCAATGCAATGGAGGAGGACCGGCGCGCCTCACTGAGCGCCGGCATCGACGACTTTCTGACCAAGCCCGTCGATCTTGCGCGCCTCGCCGAGGCCATCGACGCGGTCCGGCGCAAGAGCGCGGCCAATCAGGCGGCCAGGAACGCCTGGGCGCTGTCATAATTGATTGGGAAGAAGATGCTCTGAGATTCGCTATATAAGCGAATCGGGGAGCCAAGCCATGACATTGCGGGCGATTGAGGGCGCGGGCGGCGTCGCGCGGCGCGGGCTGCCGCGCGTGGCGCGCCGTATCCGCGACTTGCGCGGCCTGGGGCCGGGTCTTGGCGCGATCGGTTCGCTCGAACTTCGATTGGCGGCGACCAAACGGGAGATCCGCGACGCGCAGAAACTTCGTTACCGCGTGTTCTTCGAGGAAGGCGGGGCGATCGCCGATCCCACCGCGCGGTTGATTCGCCGCGACATCTGCCCTTTTGACCGGGTTTGCGACCATCTGATCGTCGTCGACCACGCCTCGCCGAGGCGCGGCGGAAGGCCGAGGGTCGTCGGCGCCTATCGGCTTCTGCGCCAGGATGTCGCGGAGGCGAACTTTGGGTTCTACAGCGCCGGGGAATTCGACGTCGCGTCGCTCATTGCGCGCCATAAGGGCAAGCGCTTTCTCGAGCTTGGCCGTTCCTGCGTCGCTCAGGGCTATCGCGGCAAGCCGGCGCTGGAATTGTTGTGGCGCGGCATCTGGGCCTATGTCCGGCACCACCATGTCGACGCGATGTTCGGCTGCGCCAGTCTGGAGGGCGCCGAGCCCGCCGAGCACGCGATGGCGATGAGCTATCTGCGGCGCAACGCGCCGGCGAGCCTGGAATGGAGCGCGGGCGGCGTCCAGGGCCGGGGCGTCGACATCGCCGTCCTGCCGGAGGCCGCCGTCGATCCGCGCGCCGCAATTCGCGCGCTGCCGCCGTTGATCAAGGGCTATTGGCGCGTCGGCGCAAAATTCGGCGCCCAGGCGGTCGTCGATCCGAAGTTCCGCACGACCGACGTGTTCGTGATCATGCCGATCGTCGATATCCAGGAGCGCTACCTGCGCTATTTCGCGCCGCAAGCCCAGGCCGCGCCGCTGGCGGCGTGACGTCCGCCTCGGGCGGGAGAAAACATGGATTCCCCTTTGCGCAAAAATGGGCTATTCAGCGCTGGCCGCGCGTTCCTATCGCGCACCCGTAGCTCAGCTGGATAGAGCGCTGCCCTCCGAAGGCAGAGGCCAGGGGTTCGAATCCCTTCGGGTGCGCCAGTGTTTTCAATGACTTAGACGCTATTATAAGTTGTTGGAAAAGCCTCTAGCTACCACATAGCTACCAGAAACGGGGTGCAAGGATGCCCGCAGCCTCGCGCGTGCGCGCGCGCCCACAAGCTTCGGGAAACTCCGAGCCGAACAGCGGTGACGCGTCACGACAGGCCGACGGCCGACCTTGCAATCCGTCATCGTGGCGGCTTGCGCGCGCTGTGATAGCGTCGCGGGGATCAACTTCCATGCCTGGGGGCCTGCGTGCGCGGTCTGTTCACATCAGAGGCGACATTAGTCCTGTCGATCGGATTGGCGGCTTGCCAGCAGGCTTCCCCTCCTGAGCCAATAGCGGCCGCACCCATATCGGATAGTAGTTTTCATAGTTGCGTGGATCGAGAAGTAAAAGCGGCAGTTAACCGCACAAACGAAAAGAACGACTTGGCCATTTACGGGTACCATACTGAGATCGAGAACGACATCATTTCTATTTGCGATCCGCAACTGAGGCGAGAAACAGTTCAAGATAATTTAATTTCCTCCAATCCGGTCTATTCATATCTCAATACTGCTATCGAGGCGCAGACACAGGCATTAGTTAATGAAAAAATACAGAAAGAGGTGGAAGAAAAGCGTAAACAAGCTGACCTAGACGCGCCGAGGATAAAAGCCGAAAAGGCGGAAGAGACCGATGCTGGCGCAGCTTACCTTGTATGCCTCGAACGTCACGCCAAGACGCTGTCGCTCAATTCCAATGAGCCCGCAGAAATAATTGTGCAGGCATCGTTTCCGTCATGTTTATCGGAAAGACAGACAGTTTTCGATGTCTATCATCGGCACAATAATTATTTCTCCGAGGGGGCTATGAACGTCGCGGAAGATGGCTTTCGGCGGACACTATTGCTAGAAGTCATCAAAGCCCGCACTCGACCAAGCGCGCAGCCAGCGCCTCCGCCAGCCAAGCCCGAGACACCGATCTGACTGCATAGTGCTCAACCGAAGGCAATAGGAACCCAAATCAACTGCGCTTCACTGGCGCAGAACCAAAAACGGCCCGCAGAATTTCCCAGAAATTTTCCTGGAGAGGGCCGAGGCATTCCCATTAGCGACCCCCGGCATGGGCCGGCGTCACACGGCGAACTCGTCCCTATAGATTGCCTGAGCCATTCAAAGAGGCCGCCGGGATTAGATGACGACTATATCCGGCGCGCCGCCTCGCCGAAGATGAAATCAGCTACCGTCCCGTCACTTAGCCGAACTTTCCCGCCACCTGACGTTGGACTGTCGCGCGTCGCCGTGACAATTCCGGTCCTGCCATCACTGCACAAAACGGGCATCGTAATGGTTGGGGCCTCATTCAGTGCATTGTAGGAACCGGAACAAGTGAGATGACCGTCTGTCACCGAGAACGTGCCACCCGAAAGACTGGCTGTATTCTCGCCACGCAAAATCTGACCATTTTGGCCAATAACCGCGACGGGGACAGTCACGGAACAACCGGCCACGATCACTGCGCAACCGACGATCGCGAGCTTGGCCAGGTTCAAAGTTAGGCGACTGCGCATCAGATCGTCCCTCCCAATTCACAATCGACGCCATTCACTGTCCTCGATTGGTCACTTCCCTATCAGATTTCCGGAGCTTCTACTTCTCCTTTGAAAGCCCGAAGGCTGCTCCTCTAACGCGTCACTTCCTCACTGATCCGGCCAGAGCGCACGCGCACCGAAATCAAGCAGCGCTTTGGTCACGGCGATCGTGTCGTGTCGGCTCGCGGGCGACAGCCAACGCAATTCGATCAGGCGATCGACCGCCTGCGGCGTCATCTCGAAGCGCACGAAAACGCTGCCCTGTTTCGCCCGTTCGCGGCGGCGCCGCATGCGAAATGCGGATGACGAAGCGGGCGGGGCGCTATGCGTCATCGGCCAGCCTGACAAAAATCCGTCCGCCATCGGTCCGCGCACGGTGCGCGCCAACGCCTTCAATGCGCTCTCCTTGAATGAACCAAACCAGGCCGCCGTGCTCGCCATCGCGCGGAACGTCGAAGAGCTCGCCGGCAGTCCAGCCCAGTTTCGCCGCCCGGTCGCCCCACGCGTCCAGAAATAGGCCGCCGTCGTTCATGGCCTGCCGCCATGCGCCTTCG
>JBEKSH010000415.1:0-3976 GCA_049517235.1 Roseiarcus sp.
GACCTGTATCATCATTGACGATCTCATCAGCACCGGCGGCACGTTGGCGCGCGCGGCGCGCGCCGCGCGCCAACAGGGCGCCGCGAAAGTTATCGCCTGCGCCGCGCACGGCCTGTTCACGCCCGGCGCCGAGGAGGCGCTCGCCGACCCGGCGATCGACCGGATCATCACGACGGATAGCGTGCCGCCGTTTCGACTCGCCGCCAAAGGCGTGCGCGACAAGCTTGACATCGTTCCGGCGGCGCCGCTGCTCGCCGAGGCTATCCGCCGGCTTCACGAGGGCGCGCCGCTCAGCGGCCTTCTGGTCTTCTGAGAAGACTCTCCAGTCGCCGGGCGCTGGCGGCGGCGAGGCGCAGATAGAGGCGCGCAAGACGCGGCCATTTGTCGGGCGTGCGCGGGCTCGGATCGAGAAGATGGGCGATCGACAGGCGCGCGCGCAGCAGCGCCCGATGGCAACGGTAGAATGCGAACAATCCCGTCGACGGGTCGTCGCCGAGCTGGCGCCCCAAGCGCCGTCTGATCCGGTCGCCGACCCATTTCGCGCCGAGCCGGTCGCATTCGAGATGCAGGAACGCCAGTTCCTCCAGCGGATCCAGCGCCCGCAGCCGAGGATCGAATTCAAGACAATCGATGATTGTGACGGGGTCCCGCAGCCAGATGTGCTCGGGGCGAAGATCGCCATGCGCATCGACGATGCGCCGCCCGTAGACCCGCTCGACGAGCAGTTGCGAGCGTCGCGCCAGGAAGTCTTGCTGAATCCGCTCGATCCGCTGAATGATCCCTTGGGGAAGACCCAGGCGCGGATCGCGCAGCACGCGCCCGTTGGAGGCGAGGGCCCTGCTCCAGTGGGCGAGGTGGACCTCCGGTCGGATATAGACCCGACGCGCATGCCGGTAGAAGGCGGCGAGCGTCGAGGCGATGCGGTCCGCCTGCGCTGGCTGAAGCCGGCCGCCAAGCAAAGCCGCGTCGAGCGCGCCATTCTCTTCGAGCCGCCGCATGACCACCAGCCACTCCACGACCGGCCCGTCGCCGTGGATCGCGAGGCCCCAAGGCGACAGGGTGAGCGGCGTCACGCCCAGATACACGTCCGGGGCGAGCCGGCTGTTCAGGAGAAGTTCGGCGCGCGATGCGGCGGCGCGCCGGTCCAGCGTCGAGAAATCGAGATAAGGAAAGCGAACCGGCTTCTTGAGCTTATAGACCCGATCGCCGGCCATGAAGACCCAGGACATGTGGGTCTCGCGCACGCTCACCGCGCCGACGCCCGACGGATAGCTGTCAGGCCGGCTGAGGAACTCGACTTTATCTCCAAGAGTCGCCCCGCCCTCCTGGGACGGCGCGCGGTCGTTGGATGTCGATGAGTCCAGCATGAAGATAGGCTAGCCGAAACATTACGACCGCCGTTGACGCCGATCAAGGAGCGGCTCCAGACCGCGAAGATTCAGCCGCGCCCCTGTCACAAGGGCTCGCGACACCTCAGAACACGAGAGCGAACCATTGGCCGGCGCGAACGCCGGTCGCGGAGAGGATCAGGCGAGTTGCGGGCGACTCGGACAGGATGCGCCCGGCACGGCGGCGCCCCCCCGCGCGCGGCCGACCGTTTTGGCGGCCTGCGCCGCCCGCCATCTCCGCCTTCGGCGGCTTTCAGCCGACCACGAGCCGATCTTCGACAGTGCCCACGCCTGGAGCGGCCCACGCCGCGCGTTCGGCCACCCCGCGCTCGTACCAAGAACTGACCTTGCCCTCAAGCGTCACCTTGCCGCCCGATACTTCGACGCGGATGTTGTTCGACTCGATCTCGGCGCTGCGCTTGAGAGCGTCCTCGATGCGATGCTTGAGGTTGTAGGTGTCGATACGCGGCCGCACGGTGATCAGGTTGCTCACCCCCAATACGCCCGAGAGCTTGCGGACAGCGTCCTCGGCGCCGTTCTTCTGGTAGTTCCATTCGACCTCGCCGGACAGCGTGATCCAGCCATTCTGGACCTTCACCATCAACCGGTCGTCCGGGATGGTCGTGTCCCAGCCGATGATGTTCAACGCCCGCTTGGCGATTTCGTCATCGGCGGTCTTCTTGGCGTCGGGATAGCGGACCTCGATCTCCTGCGCGATCCCGCGCACGCCCTTGACGCGTTGCACCGCATGCTCGGCCGTCACCTTCTCCGCGTAACTGGCGACGTGGCCGGTCAGCGTCGCGACTCCGTTCTCCACCGCGACTCCGATATGCGCGGCGTCGATGCTCGGCTCGAATTCGAGCTCGTCCAGAATGTCCTGTCGCAGGCTGATGTCGCTCATGATGAACTCCTCTCCTTGATTGCGGGGCGCCTCATACATTGCCGAGGCGCCGCGTGCGCCTCGATGAGGCTTTGTTCGCCTCTGGCACATTCGGCGATAGACGAGCAAGATTCATTGACCTGCATCAAGGCCGGGCGCCGTCGCTGAAACGCCTCTGGTTACGCGCCGGGGCTTGCGCTATGTCTGGCCGATGACCGCCGCAAGCGCTGGCATCCTGCTCTATCATTGCCTCGAGGGGCGGCTCCTGGTTCTCCTGGTGCATCCCGGCGGTCCTTTCTGGCGCCATCGCGATTTGGGCGCGTGGTCGATACCCAAGGGAGAACGGCGCCCCGGCGAGGATGGCGAAGCCGCCGCCCGGCGGGAGTTCGCCGAGGAGCTGGGCGATCAGCCGTCAGGCGCGCTTCAGCCGATCGGCGCGATAAAGCAACGAGGCGGCAAACATGTCGAGGCCTTCGCGCTCGAGGGGGACTTCGACGTCGCCGGCGTGCGCAGCAACACGTTCCAGATCAGCTGGCCGCCCGGCAGCGGGCGCACGGCGTCATTCCCGGAGATCGATCGCGCCGCATGGTTCACGCTGCCGGCCGCGCGCGAGAAGATCCTGGCGAGCCAGGCGCCTCTTCTCGACCGCCTTGAACAGCTTTGCGCCGATCGCCGCTAGCTGTCTGCGAGGGAGCCCGTTCGCAAATCGAACCCGCGTCGCCATGATTTATGGTAAGTCGAACGACCCTGCGAAAGCAGCGATTTGGCGCCGCCTTTCCGCGCTCGCTTGATCGGGATCAAGGCGGCGGCGCCCCTTGGCGGCTTTTGTGCCCGCCGGAGCAACGCGGAAACAGGAGCCGGCGGCATGGTTGGAATCACCTTGAGCCCCGAACAGATTCGAGCCGCGCCGCCAGAAGTGCGCCGATGGCTGGAGCGGGAAATCGCGGCCTCGTTCAACGTTCAGCCGGAGCCTCCCGCGATCGAGGCCGACTCCAAACATTTGGTGCGCTGCGGTCCAGAGGAAGCCGCCGCGATATTCGCGTCGATCCGCGGCATGCTTCCGGTCGTCAACACGTTCTTCGAGTTCGGTCGCGAAGGCGAGAGCATCGGCCAGGAAGGCGTCGAGGCTTATCGGCTCGCCGACATGCTGCGCCACACGCGGCTGCAAAGCCTGGAGCAACTCGGCGCCTGTCTGCAGGTCATCGACGAGGCGGTTCGCCGCGTCCGCAACGACGCGAACGCCACGCTCTATGCGCTTGACCGACGCGGTTACTGCGTGATCGCCACGGCGACGCAGCAGAGCATCCTCGCCGTCTGGCGGCAGGTCATCGCCGGACATGGTCTGGGCGGCGGTCCAGACGCCGCCGGTCCGGAAGCCGCGCGCGCCGAGGCGCCGGCGCCGGTCTTCCCTTCGATTTTCGGGGCGATCCCGCCGGCCGCCTTGCATATGGCCGGCTCGGCCGGGACGGCGGCGAGGCCAGCCGGCGCGGGCGTCGAGCAAGGCGAGAACAACCCCGGCTAGGCCGAAAGCTTCGGGGTCACGCCGGCTACGGCTTCCCCCCCTTCGCCTTCCTGTCGCGCCTGGCCAGCGTGCGCAGCCGTAGCGCGTTGAGTTTGATGAAGCCGGCGGCGTCCTTGTGATCGTAGGCCACGGCGCCTTCTTCGAAGGTGACCAGATCCTGGTCGTAGAGCGAATAGGGGCTCTGGC
>JBEKSH010000416.1:0-3961 GCA_049517235.1 Roseiarcus sp.
ACGACCCAACGCCGTCGCGACCCGATAGGCGAGGAAGTTGGACACGCCGACGTAGCGCGCCCTGCCCGACTTCACGATCGCGTCGAGCGTCTCCAGCGTTTCGTCGAGCGGCGTCGCGGCGTCGTCGGAATGCAGTTGGTACAGGTCTACATAGTCGGTCTGCAGGCGACGCAGCGAAGCGTCAATGGCGTCGAGCAAATGCTTGCGCGACGCGCCTTGATCCCATGGGTTGGACCCCATCTTGCCGACCGCCTTGGTGGCCACGACAAACGAGCCGCGCTGGCCCTTGAGCCAGCGACCGACGATTTCTTCGGTGCGGCCAACCATCGGCAAACCGCCGCCAAGCGGATACACATCGGCGGTGTCGAGAAAGTTGACGCCCGCCGAAGCCGCTTTGGTCAGTATCTGATGGGCTACAGCTTCCTCGGTCTGCAGACCAAATGTCATTGTGCCGAGCGCGAGCCTGGAAACAGTGAGGCCGGTGCGGCCGAGGCGAGTAGTGGGGATGCTCATCGCGTAAGACCTTCACATTTGAATAACCGGGCGCCCATCGGACCGGCCAGGCCCAGAAAAGCCAATGCCGGCCCGAGAGGGCTCTGGCGCAAGTCTTGACCTCGGATAGGCTATCAGATGTTTTGCCGCGAAGGCGAGACGGTGAGGAAGAAGATCCGGAGTTTGCCTCAGTTGCAAAGTCAGCCTCGATGAAGAGCGCCCCAAACCATTGACGCGCCGAATACGCAGGCGCGGATGTGCGTCAGAACAGAGCGGGAGGAACCATGAGCGCCGCCAGACTGAAATATTACGGCTGGGGTCGCGAAGGCGAAGGGATGAGCGTCGAGGAGCGGGCTTTCGTGCTCGGCCGCTACCGCCAGAAATTCGGGCGCGAGACGTTCCAGGCCGCGCCGACGCCGCGTCTCGAGGAACTGTCCCTGCGTGCTCCTCGCGTAACGCCGCCCTTCTCTCTCGCACCCTTCTGCACGACAGAGCGCTACGATCGCGCGGCCCATGCTTATGGCAAGTCCTACCGCGACTATGTTCGCGCCATGCTCGGCCAATACGATTGTGCGCCCGATATCGTCGCCTATCCCCGCAACGAGGCGGAGATTTCAGAGGTCATGGACTGGGCGGGCGGCGTTGGCGCTTCGCTCGCGCCATTCGGCGGCGGGTCGAGCGTGTGCGGCGGCGTGGAACATCGCGCAGATGGACCGCACAAGGCGGCTGTCACTGTCGACCTGCGCCATCTCGGCAAGGTGCTGGAGGTGGACGCGACATCGCGCGCCGCCCGGATCGAGGGGGGCGCGTTCGGGCCAGCGCTCGAAAGCCAGTTGAAGCCGCACGGTTTGACGCTGCGCCATTTTCCGCAGAGTTTTGAGTTTTCGACGCTCGGCGGGTGGATTGCGACGCGGTCCGGCGGCCATTTCGCGAGCCTCTACACCCATATCGACGATCTCGTCGAAAACCTACGCGTCGTGACGCCGAAGGGCGTGCTTGAGACGCGACGCCTGCCCGGATCGGGCGCGGGGCCGAGCCCCGACCGCATGTTCATCGGCTCTGAAGGCATTCTCGGAATCATCTCGCAAGCGTGGATGCGGCTGCAGTCGAAGCCGGCGTTTCGCGCGGGCGGTTCCGTGACGTTCAACAGTTTCTTCGCCGCCGCCAGAGCGGTCCGCGCCATCGCGCAAGCGGGTCTCTATCCCTCGAACTGCCGCATTCTCGATGCGGCGGAAGCCTACAACACCGGCGCCGCGGATGGGTCCGTCGCGATCCTGGTGCTCGCCTTCGAGTCGGGGGACCATCCGCTCGATGCGTGGATGAAGCGCGCGCTCGAATGTTGCGCCGATCACGGCGGCGTCGCCGAGACGGGCGGCGCCGACGCTCATCTCGAGGGCGCGGCGGGATTGTGGCGCAACGCCTTCATCCGGATGCCCTACGCGCGAGAATTTCTGACGCCGGCGGGAATCATCAGCGATACGTTCGAGACTTCGATCACCTGGGAGCGTTTTGAATCGCTCCACGACACGGTCAAGGCCGCGACGGAGCGCGCCATTCTCGATGCGACGGGCGTGAAGGGCGAAGTCACCTGCCGCTTCACCCATGTCTATCCCGACGGTCCGGCGCCTTATTTCTCGTTCCACGCGCTGGGCCGTCACGGCGTGTTGCTCGAACAATGGCAGGCGATCAAGAACGCTGCGAGCGATGCATTGATCGCGGCCGGCGGCACGATCACGCATCACCACGCGGTCGGGCGCGATCACCGCCGCTGGTATGATCGGCAGAGGCCGGAACTGTTCGCCACGGCGCTCCGCGCGGCCAAGCGCGCGCTCGATCCGCAGGGCGTCATGAACCCCGGCGTGCTGATCGAGCCTTGAGGCGAAGCACGCCCGCCTTCCTCTCCCGCTTCGCAGACGCATGTGACAGAGCCGTCTTTCCGTGGCCCAAACCCGATGATCTCGTCCTCCCGCGTGATCGTCGCAACGCCCGAATGATCCCAAGCGTGCCGGCCTATCTGCGCCCCGGCGCCAGCGGCGGAGCAAAGGCCGGCCATTGCTCCCGAAGGCGGGCCGCGTTTCGGCTATGGCGACCGGGCCCGCGGCGGCGCTCTCGATCAGGTGTTCGGGCAATCGGCTGAAACGGACCCACCAGCCGATGGCGTCCCGCCTGGACAGCCCTTGGCTTTCATCGTCTAATCCCGCGAACCAGCGCCGAAGAGCAGCCTATCGTGGGAGGCAGTCGTGAATTTCACCAGACGGTCCGTGACCGCCGGTCTTTCCGCAGGCCTGGCCGTGCCCGCGCTTCTGCGCCGCGCGCGCGCGCAGAGCGCGCCGATCAAGATCGGCATGGTGCTTCCGGTCACCGGACCCGCCGCTGATTCCGGCAAATATGCGCTGACCGGCGCCAAGATTGCGCTCGACCGCGTGAACAAGGGCGGCGGCGTCCTCTCGCGGCAGGTTGAACTCGTGACCGAGGACGACCTGACGACCAATCCTGGCGCCGTGCTCGCCTTCTCCAAACTCGCGGCGCAATCAGACATTGTCGCGTTCCTTGGTTCGATCCGCTCGACGCAGAATCATGCGATGGCGCCGGACATCTTGAAGACCGCGAAACCGGTCTGTTTCGGGGGCACCGATCCGGCGCTGACCAAGCTCGGGAATCCATGGCTGTTCCGGTTTCGCCCGAACGACACCTATTCGGGCCGCGTGATCGCCAATTATGGCGTGGAGACGCTCGCCAAAAAGAACTGGGCGATCGTCCATTCGACGGACGCCTTCGGAACTGGCGGCTCGAAGGCGTTGACGGAATCGCTCGGCAAGGCGGGCGCCAAGGTCGCGATCGACCAGGGCTATCCGAACCAGAGCCAGGATTTCACGCCCGTCGTGCTGGCGATCAAGTCATCGGGCGCGGATGTTATTGGCTCCTATTTCACCTTCGACAACGATCTGGCGATTTTCGCGCGTCAGTTGCGACAACTCGGCGTAACGACTCCCTGGGTCGGCTCACCCTCGATCACGGCTTCGGGAGCCGTGAAGCTCGCCGGTGCCGCGCTGTTTGGAACGTACGGCGTCGCCGACTACGCTGTGGACGCCAATCCGGAATCCAAGGAATTCGCCAAACTATACGGCGCCGTCTCCAGTGTTCCGCCGGACAATTACAGTTCGTGGACCTACGACGCGATCGGCGTTCTGTGCGACGCCATCGCCAAGGCGGGCGAAACCGGCCCGGACAAGGTCCGCGCGGCGATCCTCGCCACGAAGGGCTACAAGGGCGCGGAAGGCGAATACAATTTCGATCAGTTCGGCGACGGCCTGCATGGTTACAATATCGTGCGGAACGAGAAGGGCGCGATCGTCTTCGACAAGCACATCGAATTCTCCGATTGAGCGGCGACGCCGCACATACATTGCGCCCGGCGCCGCATTCGCCGTCTCTCGCCGATCGGTGAAGCGATATGGATCTCGTTCTT
>JBEKSH010000417.1:0-3949 GCA_049517235.1 Roseiarcus sp.
TTGCGTTCCGCCATCGCCATCCGCGCCGCCGCGGCCCCCGACGTCATTGCGCCGGTGAAGCCGCCGGAGCCGCCGAACGAGGAGGCGAGATAGAGGCCGGGGATCGGCGTGCGGGGCGAGCGCGGTATGCCCGCCCAGACCCCTCGTTGCGGCGGCGTCGGCGCGAAGCCATAGACCGCGCCGTCGGGCGTGTTCAGGAAATTGCGCATCGAGCGCGCGTTGAGGAACATCCGCTCGACGACCGCGCCCCCGAGGCCGGGATAGTCGCGATCGAGCGCGGCCTGGAACGCGTCGAGCCAGCGCTCGCGCCGGTCCTTTTCCTGCCGCGGCGTCAGTCCCGCCCAATTGTCCAAGCGGTCGAGGCCGACGACGCTGACCAGCGTCGGGCCGCCGTCGGCGAGGCCGCTGTCGATGGCCCCATAATTGGCGATGCCATAGCCCGGCAGGCGGTTGCCGGGATCGGCGGCGAGCAGCCCCGCAGATTCGCTGGTTTGGCGCAGCGACGTCATCCATTCCGGCAGCACCATCGATCCGTAGCGATCGAGACCGAACCTAGCCGGCGGCGCGTTGACGCCGAAATGCGCCGAAAACAGCGATGTCGAAACCGCGCGCCCCCCGTAGGCGCGCTCGATCGCCCCGCGTAGCGGCGTCACGAGCAGACCCGCCAGAACGTCGGGCGCGCAATTGGCGAGCACGACTTTCGCGCCGACGCGCTCGACCGCCTCGGGCGCCTTCGGATCGACGTGGCGCACGAAGGCCGCGCGGCCCGCCGCGTCGGCGTCGACGCCGACCGCCTCGCGTCCCAACAGAACGGCGCCGCCCGCCTTCATGACGACCTTGGCGAGCTTCATGCTGAGCGTGCGCGACCCGCCCTTGATGAACACGCCGCCGACGCTGAGGTATCCGCCCTGCGCCATCGCGAAGAACACCCACCATAGGCGGCGCGGATCGTCGGCGTAATAGCCGAGATTGCCGGCGACGGCGAACTTCGCCGCCTCGTGGTCGCCGAGCGTGCGCGCCAACACTTCGTCGAGCGAGGCGCGCCAGTCGCCGATGAGCGAGCGCAGCTCGAAGGCGCCGCGCAGCGACCTGCCGACGGAGCGGTCGGCTCGCGCCCGGCTCAAATCAGCGACGCCCGCCTGCATGGCCTCCATCAGCGCGAACAGCCGATCGCTTCCCGCTCGGCTCGCGGGAAAGCGGCGCGCCATCGCCTCGCGCGCCGCCTCGAAGCCGACCGGCAGATCAAATGGGTCGCCGACCGGGCCGCCGCGCACCGAAAAGAACGGCGAGATGGGAACCCACTCGATCTCGTCGAGCAGGCCGAGCGCCTTGAGGATTTGGTGCTTGGGTTCGCGCGGATCGCGCGGATCGGCGGTCTGGTGCAGCGCCGGCTCGATGGTCAGCGCGCCATTCTTGAACACCGAGGCGCAGCCGCCGACGCTGGGGTTGCGCTCGATGACGCAAACCCTGCGGCCGGCCTTCGCCAGCAAAGCGGCCGCCGTCAGGCCGCCCAGCCCCGAGCCGATGACGACGGCGTCGAAAGATTCCGTGCTCATGGCGGCGTCACTGCCACAAACGCCAGCCGCCGGCCTTGATTGATGTCAACGGCGACGCCAGCGAGGGCAGGTTCGCGCGACGCCGGCGCCTAACCTTGCTCACCGCCCCCGCTGTCGAGAAACCCCGCCACCGCCGCATCGGCGCGCAGCGCGGCGAGCTCCTCCGGCGTCGGCAGTTGCGGGCGGTCGCGCGTCGCGTTGACGAGGCACAGGAAGCCGAGCTTTTCGTGCGGCGCCGCGCGGAACTGATGCCAGGTCCAGGGCGGGACCGCGACGAGGTCGTGCGGCTTGACCGCGAGCACGGCGCCGCCGATCAGCACGCGCCCTTCGCCGCGCAGGATCATCACCGCATGCATGTGCTGGTGGCGCTCCAGCGTCGTATAGCCGCGCGGCTGGATCTCGAAATAGCGCAGTTCGCCCATCAGGCGCGGATCGGAGAACAGAACCTGCCGCGACACCGCCTTGAACGGCGCCGCGCTTTCTTCCTTGTAGAGGCGCAAATCCACCCCCGCCCAGCGAAAGTCGTCCTGCGATTGGCGCAGCGGCGGCGGTTCGGGGGCGGCGTCAGGCATCAATTTCCTCATAATTGTGCTCGGCCACCGCGCGCACGAAGCCGGCGGTTTCGGCGGCGAGGTTCTTCCGGGGCGCGGACAGCAGCGCGCCGCCGATCAGCAGCATCGCATCTTTCCCGTAGAAGCGCAGCATTTCGGGAACGCGCGGCAGCGTCATCCCGCCGGCCGGCGCGGGAGCGCTCGCGCGCATGTCGCCCCACGGGCCGCGCAGCCCGGCGGCGATTTCAGCGCAGGTTTCCTTCGAATAGCCGAAACGGCCGCCATGGTTGGGAAAGATCGCGGCGTCCGCGCCGAACAGCCGGAACAGGCGAGCGAGCAGGGCAGGCGAGACGCGCGCCGCGCCGGACATCGTCGGATGCGTCACGAAGGCGAAATCGGGATGCGCCTGCGCCAGCCCTTGCAACGTCGAGACCCCGGCGATCATCGGCGCGATCATCACCGTGTCGATTCCCTCGTCGCGGGCGACGCCGATCTGCCGCTGCATCTGGCCGAAATGGCCGCAGAGGCTCGGCACGTAACGCGTCGGACGCCCAGTGATCGCGGCGGCGCGGCGCACGGCGTTGGCGCAGGCGCCAACGCGTTTCGCAAAAGGACTGTAGCTTTGATCGGCGAGGCCGTGGTCGTCCTAGATGAAATCGAGGCCGCCCAGCGCGAGCTCGAAAGCAAGCTCCGCGAGCGCTTCGGCAGGCAGCCCCTGGGGTTTGAGCGCGGAACAGGTGAGGGCGCGATCCAGCGCGCCCGCCCGCCGGCGAAGCCCGGCGAGACCTTGCCCCGGACCGCCGAACGCCGCCAGCAGATCGGCCGGCAGGCTGACGTCGCAGAGAACGACATCGTCGTGCAGCGAGGTGTTGCCGAACAGCATGTTGACGAGCTGACCCGCGTCGGCGCCGACTGTGGACGCGGCAAGCGCGATGTTGACGTCGAACCAGCCGTCGCCGCGATCCCTGATCCCTTCCACCTGCCCGACCACGTCGGAAAGGATCGACGCCTCGCGCACCGCCGACAGCGGCATTTCCACGCTCTGTTCGACGGCGATTTCGCGCGCGCGCTGGTCGATCGCGCGCGCGTCGCTGCGGATGCGGTAGGAAGCAATCAGTCTCGACGTCAAAGCGGTCTCCCGACCCTCGCCCTGTCGACCCGCAACGGCCCCGATGTCCCGTCCGCCGGACGCAGCGGCGCGAGGCGGGGCGCCGGGGTGGACCATAATCGCCGCCCGGAGCGTCAGCAATCGGCCAGTGCTCGACAAGGCGCGCCGGCGGCTTGGCGATCTTCCCTGCGCCAACTGCGGCGATCCGCTTCACGACCAGCCAATTGCCAGCTACAGTGTCGTCCATCCAGGGCGGCTCTGCGACGCGTCTGGGGAACAAGGGGCGAAGAGGCGCGCAATTGGCGACTCTTCAGACCCCGCGAGAGGGGCGCGCATGTCGCCTCGAACCGGGAGGAAATCAGATGAGGAATGTAGTCAAAGTAGGCATACTCGCGTCGGTCGCCTGTCTTTGGGGTTCAGGCGCCTTCGCCCAATCGGGCGCCATCAGCAAGGCGGTTGGCGGCTATTCGTTCGAGGACGCCGCGAAAGAAGCGCCGACCACCAAGAAGGACGGCAAGCCGCTCACTTTCGCGATCATCACGCACACCGCCGGCAACGGATTCTTCGACCCGGTCTACGTCGGCGCGCAGGTCGCCGCCAACGCATTCGGCATCAACCTGATCAGGCTGGGTTCGGAATCGCCGATCGACGACGTTCCACGCGAGATCCAGATCCTCAACCAGATCGTCAACGATCCCACCATCAACGGCGTGATCATGACGACGCCGCAGGTC
>JBEKSH010000418.1:0-3948 GCA_049517235.1 Roseiarcus sp.
CCCGAACGCACCGAAGCTTCCGCGCCGCGGCGATGAACACGTGGCGCGCGGCCGTTGCGGCCGCCTGAAAACTCACGAGCCGCAGCCTTGTCGCGTTCTTCGTTCGACAACGTGACAAAGCCTTGCGGAGGGCTACGATCCGACGATCGGCATCATGCATGAGGGGAGCAACGGATCGTCGAAATTCATATTCGACCTGATGGAGCCCGAGCGGCCGAAGGTCGATCGGAAGGTGCTGGATTTTGTGAAATCGACCGCGTTCGATCCGGCGGATTTCGTTATTCGCAGTGACGGCGTTTGTAGGCTCAATCCGGAAATGGCACGGATGGTGACGGCGATCATTTCGGGCAAATGAATCTTCGATTGAGCGTAGGCATTTAGGTTACCTGCCAATTGGGAGGTCGCCAATCTGTGAGATATTCGCGTAACACCTTCGCTGCGTCACCATACGCTTCGCCTTTTGTCGCATAGGACACTTCGGATCGCTCACGCGGTTGTCCTGATTCAAAAAGTGTCCAGCGAAAATGACCCTCGCGCAAAAGGTCTGGTTCGACCCTTATCGTAAAGTGATGCTCTTCGGCCATCGCGCGATTATGGAGCGATCGGCGAGAATTCTCCAGCGAGCGCTTGGGCTGCCCACTGGAAACCCGCGAATTTCCTAGGCGCCGAATGGAATTGGCGCGGACGGCACTGACTTCGCCGACTTTGGCGCGTGGCGGCCAACGTGCCCAAGGTGCGGCCTTGCCAATACCGGTCCACGGCGGCAATCTGAGACTCAACCAACCGGTACGGGTGGATGCCGGAAAAGAAGAAAGACCGTGATGGTCGGCCAGCGTGACGCTCGTGAACGACTGCGCGGAATTATTCTCCTGCTCCTCTCGGTCTCGCTGTTCAGTGCAGTCGACGGTGTGAGCAAGCTCCTTTCCGAAACCCAGTCGGTCGGACAGATTGTATGGGCGCGCTACGCGTTCGGACTGCCGGTGCTCCTCGCTGCCCATCGGCCGGCAGAATGGGCGAACCTTTTCCGGACCGCCAAGCCAAGGCTTCAAATCCTGCGCGCTGTCGCGCCGCTCTTCGTCGGAGGCGGTATGGTGTTGGCGGTGCGCTATCTGCCGCTTGCGGAGGCGACAGTGATTCTGTTCGCTGCGCCCTTCTTGGTGGTGGCGCTCTCCGGCCCTTTTCTCGGCGAGCGGGTGCCCGTGGCAAGCTGGATCGGAGTTGCCATCGGTTTCGCCGCCGTCATTGTTGTAGCGCGCCCCGGCTTCAACGAACTGTCGAAATTCAGCATCTTCCCTCTTGCCGCCGCGGTGTTCTACGCGCTGTTTCAGCTCTTCACCGGTCGGCTCGCCGCTGCAGGCGAAACCGCGGACACGACTTTGGCTTGGACACTCGCGGTAGGCGTCGCCGTCACGACGCCGATCGCTGCCTGCACTTGGGCGCCCATCTCGGAGACAATGTGGCTCCTAATGATCGTGCTTGGGGTTTCGTTTGGACTGGCGCAGGCACTCATGGTCCGAGCCTTTTCCCACGCGCCCGCGGGTCTCCTAGCGCCATTCAGCTATGTCCAGATCATCGCGGCGACGGTATTCGGCATGATTGTTTTCGATGCCGTTCCCGACCTTTGGACGTTGGTTGGCATTACCATGATCATCGGCGCAGGCTTCTATGTGACGCAAAGCCGCGCGGCATGACATGGCAGGGCACAGGTATCAAAGGCTGATACGCCGTTCCGATAAATGGGAACGGGCGTTGAAAGCGGCCTACGCCGCATAGACCCGCCTCGCGATAGCACTCCGAATTCAATTGTCGAATTGCGGGTGCGGGAGGCCAATTGCGCCGCGTCCTATTCTCGAGGGAGGCATCACAGGGGCAACCGGCATGCGCATCGGTTCGACGAGATCGACGCCGAACTGGCGGCGCTGAGCGAACTGCGCGAGAAGCCTGCGGGCGCGATCCGCATCACGGCGGGCGAGCACGCCGCCGAGTCGATCCTCTGGCCCGCGGTGGCGCGCCTATTGCCGGACTACCCGGACATCAGGATCGAGATCGTCGTCGACCAGGGCCTGACGGACATCGTCGCCGAGCGCTACGACGCCGGCGTTCGTCTCGGCGAGCAGGTGGCGAAGGACATGATCGCCCTGCGCATCGGCCCCGACATGCGGATGGCCGTCGTCGGCTCGCCGTCCTACTTCGCGAAGCATCGAAAGCCGAGGACCCCGCAGGACCTGACGGGCCACGACTGTATCAATCTGCGGCTGCCAACCTATGGCGGCCTTTACGCCTGGGAGTTCGAGAAAGGCGGGCGGGAGCTGAAGGTGCGGGTCGAGGGGCAGTTGGTCTTCAACACGATCGGTTTGCGACGCGAGGCGGCGCTCGCCGGGCTCGGCCTGGCCTGCCTGCCGGAGGAGCAGGCGCACGCGCAGCTTAAGAGCGGCGAACTGATCCGCGTGCTGGCGGATTGGTGCCCGCCGTTTCCCGGCTATCATCTCTACTACCCCAGCCGTCGGCAGCCGACGCCGGCCTTCGCCGTGCTGTTGGACGCGCTGCGCTACCGGGGCTCGGAATGAGCGCTCGGCTCGCCGTGCAAAGATTTCAATGGCTCCGCGTGCCGAGGTCGATCCGCTCCTAGGCTTTCTCCCATCCGAATCGGACCGGAGGGCGGCTATGGGTCGAAACCCGCCGATCAGTATCAGGCGCGTTGTCGTAGAAGGTAGCGCTGCACCTTGCCGCTTGGTGTCTTTGGCAGTTCGGGGAGGAATTCGATTTCGCGCGGGTAGGCGTGGAGCGACAGGCGGGTGCGCACATGCCGTTGCAGCTCGGCGGCGAGCGCGTCGGAAGGCTCGTACCCCTTGCGCAACACGACGAACGCCTTGACGATCTCGGTGCGCTCGGGGTCTGGCTTGCCGATCACGGCGACCTCGGCGACGGCAGGGTGCTCGATGATGACGTTTTCCACGTCGAACGGGCCGATGCGGTAGCCGGCCGAAGTTATGACGTCGTCGTTGCGGCCGGTGAAAAAGAAATGGCCGTCGGCGTCTTGATGCATGACGTCGCCGGTCAAATACCAGTCGCCGCGCAGGCTCGGCGTCTCGACCTGGAAATAGCCGCGGAAGGTGAACAGCGGCGAGCGTGTGTTCACCGCGAGCACGCCCGGCGTTCCGCGCGGCGCCGGACGCAACGCGTCGTCGAGCACCGCGAGTTCAAAGCCGGGCATCGCCAGACCCGCCGACCCCGGCTTGATGGCGTGCTCCAGGGCGTGGTGATTGTTGACCAGCATCCCGGTCTCGGTCTGGCCGTAATGGTCGCGCAGCGAGACGCGCAGCACCCGTTTCGCCCAGCGCACGACTTCTTCGTTGAGCGGTTCGCCGGCGCTGCTGGCGACCCGCAATTGGCCGGCGATCGGCGTCATCGCTTCGTCACCCGCCGCCATCAACAGGCGATAGACCGTCGGCGCCGCGGCAAGGTTGGTTATCCCGTGATCAGCGATGAGGCGCACCGTGCTGTCGACGGTGAAGGGCCCGTCGTACATAGTCGTTGCGTGGCCGAAGAGCAGCGGACCGAGCACGGTGCAGAACATGCCATACGCCCAGCCGGGATCGGCAACGCACCAGTATCGGTCAGATGGTCTGAGATCGAGCCCGTCGCGCATGTAGACGGCAAACGCCAACAGCATGCGCATGGGCCAGAGCACGCCTTTCGGCCGGCCCGTCGTGCCCGAGGTGAACAGGATGACCAATGGATCGTCGCCGACGAGCGCGACCGGCTCGAACTCGGCGCTCTGAGCTTCGAGCGCCGCGGCGAAGCTTCCCGCGCCCGTCTGGCCGCGATCGACCAGCATCACTGGCGGGCAGTCGGCGATTCCGTCGAGCTTCGGACGGTTCGCCGCGTCGGTCAGGATCAATTTCGCCCGGCTGCCGCCCGGCGCGGTCACGCGGCTCTCGATCGCCG
>JBEKSH010000419.1:0-3946 GCA_049517235.1 Roseiarcus sp.
TGCTGCAAATCATGATGCTGCACTGGCTGCAGAAGGGCGGCGGCAAACCGATCGCGCTGATGGGCGGCGGCACGACCCTGGTCGGCGACCCCTCCGGCAAGGACGAGACCCGCAAACTGCTCACCGTCGAGCAGATCGAGGCCAACAAGGCGGGAATCCGCAAGGTTTTCTCGTGCTTTATGACGTTCGGCGAAGGCAAGGTCGACGCCATCATGCCGGATAACGCCGAATGGCTCGCCAAGCTCAACTACATTGATTTCCTGCGCGAGGTCGGACGCCATTTTTCGGTCAATCGCATGCTCGCGATGGATTCGGTGAAGATGCGCCTCGCCAGGGATCAGGAGCTTTCCTTCCTGGAATTCAATTACATGTGCCTGCAAGCTTATGATTTTGTAGAGCTGCATCGGCGCTATGGCTGCAGCTTGCAAATGGGCGGCTCGGACCAATGGGGCAATATTGTCACCGGCCTCGATCTTGGCCGGCGGATGGGCGCGGGGCAACTCTATGGCCTGACCTCGCCGCTGATCGCCACCGCGTCCGGCGCGAAAATGGGCAAGACGGCGGCGGGCGCGGTCTGGCTCGACGCCGCCTTGCTGTCGCCTTACGATTATTGGCAGTTCTGGCGCAACACCGAGGACGCCGACGTCGGCCGCTTCCTGCGCCTGTTCACCTTGCTGCCGCTCGACGAAATCATCCGGCTCGACAGGCTTGGCGGGGCCGAGATCAACGAAGCCAAGAAGCTCCTCGCCACCGAGGCGACCGGACTGCTGCATGGCGCGGACGCCGCTTTTGGCGCCGCCGAAACCGCGCGCCGCACCTTCGAGGAGGGCGCGCTCGCCGAGAGCCTGCCGACGGTCGACGTGCCGGGCTTCGAATTCGACGCCGGGATTGGCGCCCTGGCCGCCTTCCTGCGCGCCGGCCTTGTCGCCTCCACCGGCGAGGCGCGCCGACAGATTCGCGGCGGCGGCCTCAAGGTCAACGACCAGGCCCTGACGGACGAGCGGGCGATCATCGGGCGCGACGCCCTTGGCGCGGCCGGCGTGGTGAAGCTGTCGCTCGGGCGCAAGAAGCACGTATTGCTGCGCGCGATATAGGGGCGCTGTCGGCCCCTTGCGTCGGATCGGTCGGCCAAGGCTCCGGCGAACCAAGCCCGCGCGGCGCCGCGCCGCAGGCGCCCTTTCAGGCCGTCAGGGCTTGGTGGAAGTCGGACAGTTCCGCGTCTTCTCGACCCCGTTTTCGACATAGTGACGGCAATGGCCGCCCGGCGCAACGACGGGCTGGCCGGCCGTCCCGCCTGGCGGGTTGGCGGCCGGGCTGGCGGGACTTGCGGTCGCGCCGGGGGGATTGCTCACTTCGCCCGGCTGATGCGGCTTCCTATGCGGGTGATGAAGCTTCTCATGCGGGTGGCGCGCCTTCTCGTGGGGATTGTGAACCTTCTCGTGTGGATGGCGCTCCTTCTCGTGAGGATTGTGAAGCTTCTCGTGCGGATGTCGCTCCTTCTCGTGCGGATGACGAAGTTTCACATGATGTTTCTTCTCATGCTCCTTCTCGTGCTTCTTTTTCTCGTGTTCCTTCTTCTTGTGCGACCGGTCTTTTTCGTGATCCTGGTCGCTTGTCCCGGGCGCGGCGGCGGCTGGCGGCGCGGCGGCCGCCGGCTCGGCAGGGGGCGCGGACTGGATGGTCCCCTCACCGGCGAAGCTCGACGTCGCAGCGAGGCCTATCACAAACGCTGCGCCGATCATCAGGCTCTTGATCATCACCGACCTCCCCTCAGATCGTTGAACTATTCACAAAATTGCCGCATTTCGGCCCGGTCCGCAAGGCACAATCTCATCGGTCATCCTTGCAAACCCGCTTTCTCGGCGCTCCGGCGTCCGCGCGGGCCCAAACGCCGCGCTGTTGACGGGCTCGCAACGGGCGGCGGCGGTCGCAGGCCCGTTGGCGCCGGGAAGGAAAGCGTCCGGACGCGCATCGCGAAACCAAATTGCCGCCGTCGGGCGCCTTCACCGGGACTCCGTCGTCGCCTTCTGCGGCAGGGCCGGCGTAGTGCCGTCGATCGCCCCGAAAATCTTGCGCAGGAAGCCCGGCGTCATCGCGGAAAAAGGATTGACGCTGAGCACGGGCGCGCTGGGCGGCCCGACCAGGCGATAATTGACGCCGACCAGCCCTTCATGCACGCCGCCGCCCAGCACGAGGCCGACAAAAGGAATTTGCGTGACGAGATTGTTGACCTGGTAGGCCGGCACGAAAGTCCCGTTCAAGTCGATATGGTCATGCGCATAGTCGAGGAAACCCTGGGTGGTCAGGCCCATCTGCGCGTTATAGATGACGGCCTCCCGCAAATCGATGCGGCCGCCGATCCGCGTGAATTTCGCGGTCATCTTCTGGAACGGCGCCGCGTCCGGATTGATCCGCAGGGCGCCCGGGGCTTCCGCGCCCGCCGCCGGAGCCTCGCCGGCCGTGATAAGCTGGCGCAGACCGGGCTCGTCGCGCAGCACGAAATCCTTGACGACCGCCTCGCCGTCCTGCCGCCCTTCGACGTCGCGCATGACCATATCCAGCGCGCCGCCCTCGAGATGCGAATAGATGTTGAAGAACCGGACCAGGCCGCCGGCGTCGGCGGCCTGCAGGCGGATCAAGCCGCCCTCGTCGCGCCGAAGGCTGACGGCGGCCGCGCCGAGACGCGCCTCGGCCTTCAACTGCGTCAATACGCCGTCGCGCCGCGAAAGGCCGACCTCCACCTGGCTGAGCGCCGTCTTATTGGCCCCCGTTACGCTGTTGACCCGCAAATCGAGGTCGAGGTCCTTGCCCGCGCCCGATGTCGAGCCCTGATCAAGCAGAGCTTTGACGATCGGTCGGCTGTCGAGCGTCGCGCCGCGCACCGAGACTTTCAGGCCCGTATCGGCGGCGGTGACATCGGCCTTCAAATCATCGCCCGCCGAGAGCCGGATCTGACTGAGTTTGGCCCCGACGAAGTTTCCGTCGCTGGACAGTTGCGCGCCGCCTTTGATCGACACCGGGCCGGCGTCGACGACGATATTGCTGAGCGTGGTTCCCTCGGCGTCCGCCTTGGCGCTGAACGTCGCCTTGCCGGGCTTGCCCGCCGGTTTGACCAGGCCGGGCACGGGATTGTCGATATTCAGCCGGGAAAGATCGATTTCGACGTCGGCACCCTTTTGCGACAGCGGCGCCTTGGCGCGCACCGCCATGGGGCCGCTCAACGCCGCGCCGAGATTGAATCCGCGTCGGGCGCGGGCCGCGTCGTCGAGCGTGAAGCTGACCTGCGCCGCGCCCTCGTCATTGGCGCCCTTGTTGACCTCAACATCGGCGGGAACGCCGAATAATTTGCCTTCGCCGACAATTTTCAGGACGCCGGCGTCGCTGGCGACGGAAAGAGCGCCCTGTTCAAAACGCTCATTGCCCATGAACTTGTCGACTTGCAGGTTCGACAGCGACGCCTCCGCATGAACGACGGCGTCCTGCGGGCGGGCGGTCTTGCCGAGTTTCAGATCGAGGGCGAGCTTGCCGTCGAACTGCCCCTTCACCGAACCCGGATCGACCGGCAGTCCGACGAAGGGCCTGAGCGCATCGCGCGAAATGAGCTCGGCGAGCGCGTCCGCCGGGCCCTGAACATGGGCGCTCGCCTGCGCCGGGTTGAGGGGCTTCGGCGAGGTGTCGGGAATGGAGAAGGCGATGTCGCTCGCCAGGATGCGCCGCCCCGCCGACACCTCCATGAAGCCGCGCTTGCCGGTCATCGCGACCTCGTGACCGTTCATTGTCCCGCCGCCATCGAGCCCCGACAGTGGCGGAACGCCGGGCAGCAATTGCACGGAAGCATCGCGGGCGGAGAATTCGCCATGCACGCTGTCGGCCGGAACGGCTTGCTTGTTGAGCGCCAGCGCCAGCGCCGGCGCGTCCCAATCGAGGGAGAAGGCGGCGGCGACAA
>JBEKSH010000420.1:0-3945 GCA_049517235.1 Roseiarcus sp.
ATCTCCTCGCCTATGGCCGCGTCAACAAGCCGCCACGCCCCTGGCTCGGCATCTATTCGGCCGAGAGCGAAGGCAGGATCGTCGTCGCCGACGTGGCCGAACGCGGACCGGCGGCCGCCGCCGGTCTGCGCCGCGGCGACATCGTCTCCGCCGTGCGCGATTCGAGCGTCGAGAGCCTCGCCGACTTCTACCGCAAGATCTGGAGCTGCGGCCCCGCCGGCGTGGAGATCCCGATCGAAGTCGTGCGCGACAAACGCAGCCTCTGGCTGCGCGTCAAATCCGCCGATCGCGGCAGCTATCTCAAAAAACCTCGGCTGCATTGAATTGAGCCGTGACGGACAACGGCGGCTCAAGAAAGGCTGGCGTAAAGTCGATCGGAACTTGGCTGAAGGGCGCTGTTTTGTCCGGCCGGCGCCCGCTGATCAAAGTCATTTCTGGTACTGCACGACCTCAAACGGCGTCGCCGCGGGCTGCGCGCAGCACGTCGACGGCGCGCTTTGACCTCAGGGACCTCGCATGCCACGATCCTCGCGAAATTTTTCGCTTGGAACCGTTCGGCGCGCAATGGCTCAAATCGTCTTCGAGAACGTGAGCAAGCGATATCCGGACGGGCTCCACGCGGTCCGCTCGCTGGATCTGGCGATCGAGGATGGCGAGTTTCTCGTGCTGGTCGGGCCGTCCGGCTGCGGCAAGTCGACGGCGTTGCGGATGGTCGCCGGCCTCGAGGACATCAGCGAGGGGAAGATACTGGTCGGCGGCGTGGTCGCCAACGATCTGTCGCCGCGCGATCGCAACATCGCGATGGTGTTCCAGAGCTACGCGCTCTATCCGCACCTGACCGTCGCCGAGAACATCGGTTTTGGCCTCAGAGTGAGGGGCGTCGCCAAGCCCGAGATCGCCGCCAAGGTGAAGGCGACGGCGCAAATCCTCGAACTGTCGGACTATCTCGGCCGAAAGCCGGCGCAGCTTTCCGGAGGCCAGCGCCAGCGCGTCGCGATGGGCCGCGCCATCGTGCGCGAGCCGCACGCCTTCCTGATGGACGAGCCGCTGTCCAATCTCGACGCGCGCCTGCGCGTCCAGATGCGCGCCGAGATCGCGCGGATTCAAAGGATGACCGGCGTGACCACGATCTACGTCACGCACGACCAGATCGAGGCGATGACCATGGGCGACCGCGTCGCGGTGATGAATCATGGCGTGCTGCAGCAGCTCGGCCCGCCGCGCACGCTGTATCACGAGCCCGCGAACCTTTTCGTGGCGAGCTTCATCGGCTCGCCCGCGATCAACCTGCTCGAAGGCAAGATAATGCCCGGCGAAGACGGCTATGCGCTGGCGCTCGGGACCGAAAGCCTGACGCTGCCGCCGGCGCTGCTCGACCGCAAGCCCGCCATTGCGGATTACGTCGGGCGGACCATCGCCGTCGGCCTGCGGCCCGAGGCGCTGACGGTCGGCGCGCCGGAGGCTCCGCGTGGGTCGATCACCGGCATCGTGGCGTTCGTCGAGGATCTCGGCGCGTCGCTGCTGGTCCATTTCGACATCGACGCCCCGCCGGCGCGGCGCGACGACGGCGGCGTCGACGATGACGCCGCCGAACTCGCCTCGCATGGTGAGGGCGCGCGCGTGCGGGCGATGGTCAACGGCTTTTCCGCGATCCGCGAAGGCGACCGGCTGCCGATCGCCATCGACCTCGAGCGCCTGCACCTGTTCGACCGGAAGACCGGGCTGGCGATCGGGGCGCGGGCGGGCTGAGCGTGCGGGGCGAACGCCGCCCCTCTCAGCGGCGCCGTCGCGCGCCAAAAAGGGAAGAAAACGGAAGAAAACGGAAGAAAACGGAAGAAAACGGAAGAAAACGGCGCGAAACAGCGCGCCAAACCCGCGCTAAGTGCTTGATGTTGGCCGGCCAAGGAGGCGCAAAAGCGTCACGAATTGTGCGATATCAATGACTTAGAGTGCAATTTCCTTCCGCGCCGATGTTTTTCTTATGAAATTGGGGAGCCGCGCCGATTGGCGCCGACCATCGCCGCCTGTGCGGCGATTGCAAGCGACGGCGACGCGATAATCGTCTCACGGGGCCGTGCCTGGGTCAATAAAATGCAGCTTGGATCGATCGCTTTCTGCGGCTCCGGGTCGCCCGCCGCCCGTCCAGGAGACAGGGCGCGCCGAAGCGCCCTCGCCCCCGCGATCAATGCACGCCGCGCGTCAACCCTTGCACGAAATAGCGGTTCAGCAGCAGCGCGATCAGCACGATCGGAATCGTCGAGAAATGGGCGAGCGCGCCGAGCGTCCCCCAGGTGATGTCCTTCGTGCCATAGGCGGTGAGCAGCGCGACCGAGATCGGCTTGCTGTCGGCGCGCGTCAGGAACGACGAAAACAGGAAATCGTTCCAGCTGAACATGATGCACAGCAGCGCGCTCGCCACCATGCCGGGCTTGACCATCGGCAGGGCGACGCGCCAGAAGCTGCCGAACAAGGTGCAGCCGTCGGTCAGCGCCGCCTCTTCCATCTCCTTGGGCAGCGAGCGGAAGTAGGAGAACATCATCCAGACGACGAAGGCGGTGTTCAGCGTGGTGTCGATGAGGATCACCGCCCACCACGTGCCGAGCAGGCCGATGTCGCGCATCATCATGTAGAACGGGATCAGCGTCGCGACCGGCGGCACGGTGCGCACGGCGAGGAAGAAATAGGCGAGGCCGATCGCCCATTTGGTCCGCGCCCGCGCCAGCGCGTAGCCGGCCGTCACGCCGATCAGCAGCGACAGCGCCGCCGAGCCGAGGCTGATGACGAGGCTGCTTTCGATGAGATGGGCGAGGTCGAAATAGCGGAACACGCCGCGGAAATTGGCCAGCGTCGGCGTGAACACGAAGGTCGGGGGAATGCTGAAAATGTCGCGCGCCGGCTTGTAGGCGGTCGAGATCATCCAGGCGATCGGCGCCAGAAAGACGCCGACGATGACGACAAGCGCGCTTCGCTCGGCAAGCAGCACGCGGGGCGAGGCGCTCCGGCTCATAGGTCGTTCGCCCGCCGGTCGGCGCGCCGCACGATCGCGATGAACGCCATGGAAAAAATCGCGATGCAGACGATCATCAGATTGGCGATCGCCGACGCGAAGCCGACGTTGAAGAATTCCAGGCCCTGCTTGACGGCGTAGATCATCAGCACATTGGTGGCGTCCGCCGGCCCGCCGTTGGTCGTCGAGAAAAAGATGTCGAAGACGCGGAAGGCGTCCATCGTGCGCAGCACCAGCGCGAGAAAGATCGCCGGCAGAAGCAAGGGCAGAACGATGATGCGAAAGCGCTGGGCCGGCGTCGCGCCGTCGGCCTCCGCCGCCTCGAGAATGTCGGTCGGCAGCGACTTGAGGCCGGCGAGCAGGATCAGCGCCATGAACGGCGTCCATTGCCAGGCGTCGACGACGACCAGCGTCGGCAAGGCGGTCGCCGGATCGCCGAGGAAGCCGCGCGGGTTGGACAGCCCCCATGCCGAAAAATAATAGCCGAGCAGACCATAGTCGGCGGCAAGCAGAGCGCGGAAGACGAGGCCGACGACCACCGGCGTGACGGTCACCGGGATCAGCAGCAGCGCCAGGCAGACGCGTTGGAACAGGCTGTCCCGCCAGAGCAGCAGCGCCAGACCCAACCCGAAGAGGAACTCGACGGCGACCGCCGCGACGGTGAACGTCGCCGTGGTGACGATCGAATGGCGCGCCGCCGCGTTGGCCCACAAGGTCCGGTAATTGTCGAGGCCGACAAAGGCGGTCCGGCCCGGCCGGAGCAGGCTGTAATCATAGAGGCTGTAGGAGACGCCTTGCGCGAGCGGCCAGATCGCGATCGCCAGCACGTAGATCAGCGCGGGCGCCCCAAGAAGGATGAGGAAGATCTGCCGCTTGCGCCAGTAAGGGAGTTGCGATGCGCCAGGAGCGGCGACGGCCGGACCATTGGTCCGGCCGCC
>JBEKSH010000421.1:0-3942 GCA_049517235.1 Roseiarcus sp.
GCGCCGTCGCGGCGTTCGAGCGCGGCGCCTACAGTCACTTCTAGCAACCGCCGTTCGGCCGGGAGACAAGCTTGACCATCGACGCGCCCGCGCTGCAAAGCCGATTTCTCGCCGCTTGCGCCGTCGCGCGCGAAGCGGGCGCCGTGGCGCGGCGCAGGTTTGGCGACCGAAGCTCCTTCACGGTCGGCTTCAAGGGGCCGCAGGATTTCATCACCGAAGTCGACGGCGAAGTGGAGCGGCTGATTCAATCGCGGCTGATCGAGATATTCGCGGGCGACGGGTTCATCGGCGAGGAGGGTCCCGGCCTCGCCGGCGCGCTGGGCGCGCCGGTCTGGGTCGTCGACCCGATCGACGGCACCTCGAATTTCGCGCGCGGCGTGCCCCATTATTGCGTCTCCATCGCCTGCGTGCTCGGCCGCGCCGTGGAGGCGGGGGTGATCTACGATCCGATGCGCGACGAACTTTTTTGCGCGCGGCGCGGCACCGGGGCGTGGCTCAACGGGGCGCCCTTGCGGACGGCCGAGACGGCCGAACTCGGCAAGGCGACGATCGAAGTCGGCTGGAATATGCGCTCGGGCGCGGCGGCGTTTGTCGCTTTGCTCGCGCGCATCGTCGCGACCGGCGCCGGCGTCATGCGCGCCGGCTCGGGAGCGCTGGGCCTCGCCTATGTCGCCGCCGGGCGGCGCGACGGCTATGTCGAGAATCACATCAATTCGTGGGATTGCCTGGCCGGCAATCTGCTGGTCGCCGAGGCCGTCGGCTATGTCAGCGATTTTCTGGCGGGCGACGGCTTGCACAAGGGCAACCCGCTGATCGCCTGCGCGCCCGGCGTGAAGGCCGCGCTGGTGGAAGCGGCGGCGCTTGAGGATTTGGCGCTGTGACGCAGACCGACCTGATAAAGCTCAGGCATGGCGGGGCGAGCGCCGAAATCGCGCTGGCCGGCGCCGAAGCGCGCGCCTGGCGCGTCGGCGGGCGCGATCTTCTTTGGCCCGGCGATCCCGCGATCTGGAGCCAGATCAGCCCGATCCTGTTCCCGGTCGTCGGCTGGACGCGCGACGGGGCGAGGATCAATGGGCGCCATTATCCGCTGGGGCTGCATGGCTTTGCGGCGGCGCAGACTTTCGCGGTGGAAGCGCGGAGCGCGCGCGCCGCGCGCCTGACCTTGCGCGACAATGCCGAAACGCGCGCGCGCTATCCCTTCGCTTTCCGCCTGACCGTCGATTATCGGCTCGGCGAAAACGCGCTGGAAATCGCCATCGAGGTCGAAAACAGGGACCGAGCGCCGATACCCTACGCCTGCGGCCTGCATCCGGGCTTTCGCTGGCCTTTCGCCGGCGGACCGCGCGAGGGTTGCGAGATCCGTTTCGAGAAGGCCGAGCGACCGCAGGTTCCGGTCATCGCGCCGGGCGGGCTGATTTCGGCGCGCAACAGGCCGATTCCGATCGAGGGCGCCGCCCTGAAGCTCAGCGACGCGCTTTTCGCGCGCGACGCGCTGTGCTTCATCGATCCGGCGAGCCGGTCGCTGCGCTTCGTCGAGCCGGGCGGCGCGGCGATCGAATTGGCGCTCGGCGGTTTCCCGCATGCCGCGCTATGGACGCGGCCCGGCGCGCCGTTCCTGTGCCTGGAAGCCTGGACCGGCTATTCCGACCCCGAAGGCTTCGCCGGCGACCTTTCGCAGAAACCGGGGATGCGCATTCTGGCCGCCGGCGAGACGGCGCGCCACGGCGCAACCTATTCCTTTGTCGCGCCGAAAGACTCTGCGCCGCCGACCAACCCGGCCTGAGGGAAAGCGCCGATGGAACCTGTTTCGGCCAGCCGGCCCGCCACGTGCCGCGCGGGCGCGCTCGTCATCGACGGCAAGGCGGCATCGAGGGAGATCATCGCCAGCGTCGGCGAGCAGGCGCGCGCCCTGATCGCGCGCGGCGTCAAGCCGGGTCTGGCGGTGGTGCTGGTCGGCGAGGACGCCGCAAGCCAGATCTATGTGCGCAACAAGGGCCGGGCCGCCGTCGATTGCGCCTTTCATTCCGAGCAGCATGATCTTGGCCGGGATACGTCTGAGGCCGAGCTGCTGGCGCTCGTCGAAAGGCTCAACGCCGATCCAGCGGTGCACGGCGTCCTCGTGCAACTGCCGCTGCCCAGGGCGATCGATGCTTCGCGCATCCTCGAGGCGATCGCGCCGCACAAGGACGTCGACGGCTTTCACCCGATCAATGTCGGCCTGTTGTCGATCGGCGAAACGAAGCGCGCGCTGGCGCCGTGCACGCCAGCGGGCGCGATGATGCTGATCGACAAGGCCTGCGCGGCGCTCGGGCGCAGTCTTTCGGGCAAGGAGGCGGTCATCATCGGGCGCTCCAACATCGTCGGCAAGCCGATGGCGCAAATGCTGCTCGCGCGAAACTGCACGGTGACGATCGCCCATTCGCGCACCCGCGATCTGCCTGGCGTCGCGCGGCGCGCGGAAATCCTGGTCGCGGCGGTCGGCCGGGCCGAACTGGTGCGCGGCGATTGGATCGCCGACGGCGCCATCGTCATCGACGTCGGGATCAATCGCGTCGCCGCCGAGGGCCTCGATGCCGCCGGCCGGCCGAAGACCCGCCTCGTCGGCGACGTCGCCTTCGCCGAGGCGGCGCACGCGGGAGCGATAACCCCGGTTCCCGGCGGCGTCGGGCCGATGACGATCGCCATGCTGATGGCCAATACGCTGATCGCCGCTTGCCGGGCGAGCGGGGCGCCGGAGCCGGAGTTCTGAATTCAGCGACGAAGGCGGCTGTCGCCGCGATTACGCCGCCGAGGCCGCGCCGCCGTCCTCGCCGGCGGCGCCCTCGCTCAAGTGGCGGGAGCCCCAGTCGCGGATCGCCGAAATGACGGGAACGAAGCTGCGGCCCTTGCGGGTGAGGCTATACTCGACCTTCGGCGGAACAACGCCGTAGTCCTTGCGATCGATGAGCCCCGTCTGGGCGAGCGCCTTCAACTCGCGGCTGAGAACGCGCGGCGCTATTTCCTTGCTTCCCTCCGAGCCTCTCAGCAGGCCGCTGCGGATTTCGCCATAGCGCTGCGGCCCGTCCTTGAGGTCCCAGATGATGCGAAGCTTGTATTTCCCGCTGATCATCTTCTGAAACGCGGCGACCGGGCAGCCGCAGGTCGGCGTCGATTTGGCGTTCGGCATCACGGCGAGCGCTCCATGACCGCTGGCGAAACGGTCGATGTCCCGCATGGGCGGAGGTTCAAGAGAACCACAATATCATTTTTGTCCATACTTGCATCCACGCTCCTTTAAGCGCCAAATCGGCGCACGACGACGGGAGCCGGTGATGAAGCATTTCCTCATCAAGTATCACTTTAAGGAGGGGTCGCCGGAGGCGTGGCGTCAGCACATCGCCGAATTCATTTCGGCGCTGGAAAACGATCCCGAATTGAAGGGTAGGATTGCCTATCGCGTAATGAAGCACCGGGACGGCTCCGGCTATTGTCATCTCGCCGCAGCCTCCGACGATCAGGCCGCCGGCGCGCTCGGTCGTAAGGACTTCTTCAAGCGCTATACGGAAGAGACGAGACGGGTGGCCGGCGGCGAGGTCGAGGTCCTGCCGCTCGAGCTCATCGCGGAGACCACGTATCGGGCGTGAGTCGCGGCGGATACGATCGCTTATCGCCAAGAAGCCGATAGCCAGCGGCGGGGGCGTCGTCCTCGGGCGAATGTGAGTCTGGCGAAGCCGCCGACAGCGTGGGCCGAGCGCGCCTTCAATTGTCGCGCGCGGCTGGGGCGGTGCGACTCGTTGACGCGGATTCTCAAGGCTTGGCGCGATCGCCCGCTCGGCGAAAGGGCGGCGGCGAGCCGGGATTTTTCCTGAAATCATCCAAAAAATCGATTGCCGAAGCCGATGCGCGGCGCGGAGGCGCGGTCATTCGCCGCAAATTGTGACAATTTCCGCCCGGCGCGTTGCG
>JBEKSH010000422.1:0-3930 GCA_049517235.1 Roseiarcus sp.
CTGAGCGCCGATGAGGCGCGGCGTGCGCTCGCTGAGCGCGCCGAGGAGAAACGCGAACTCGCCGGCGCGCTCGTTCAGGCGGGGCTGATCGTCGGGCCGCCCGACTTCGACCTTCCGCTTGCCGACGCGCTGGCCGGCGCCGTCCACGCCTTCGTCGGCCGCGCCCCGTCGATGCTCGCGATCGCCCAGGTCGACGATCTGGCGGGCGAGACGATCGCGACGAACCTGCCCGGCACCGATCGCGAACGCCCCAACTGGCGCCACAGGCTGAGCCTCGGCGTCGAAGCGCTGCTGTCGAGCGGGCGGGCCAGGGCGATCATCGACGCGCTGGCGGTCGAGCGCCGATAGACCGAGGCGCGCCAGATCGATCATCGCAACAGGGGCCGCCCGTCAATGGCGAGCCCGCCCCGCGGCGCAAAATCGTCTTGCAGGCGCGGCGCCGAAGCGCCAGTCTCCTAAACGATTCGCCGCTCGACTCAGCAGCCGCTCGGCGCGGACAATTCGGCCGGGAGCCCGCCGTGACCATCGCCATCGATCCATCAATGCGCCGTCGCATCGTCATCGCGTCGACGATCGGCAACGCGCTCGAATGGTTCGATTTCACCGTCTTCGGCCTGTTCGTCGGAATCATCGGGAGATTGTATTTTCCATCGGGCGATCCTTCGACCTCCATTCTTCTGGCCTTCGCGACATTCGGAATCGCTTTCGTGGCGCGGCCGATCGGCGGCATTGTCCTGGCCGGCTACGCGGACCGGCATGGCCGCAAACACGCCTTGATCCTGATGATCATGATGATGGCCGTCGGCACCGGCCTGATGGGCGTGCTGCCGACCTATTCGGCGATCGGAATCGTCGCGCCGATCATGGTTTTGGTCGCGCGGCTGATCCAGGGCTTCTCCGCGGGCGGCGAATTTGGCAGCGCGAGCGCGTTGCTGATCGAATTCGCGACCCCCGGCCGGCGTGGCTACTACGGCTCGTGGCAATTTGTTTCGCAGGCGCTTGCTTTCGCCTTGGCCGCGGGTTTCGCCTACGGCCTCAACACCCAGCTCTCCATCGCCTCGTTCGAGAGCTGGGGCTGGCGCGCGCCGTTTCTGGCCGGCGTATTGATCGGACCGATCGGCGTCTACTTGCGCCGCAGATGCGACGAGTCGCCGGAATTTCGGGAATTTCTCGCCGAAAACGCCGGCAAGCGCAACACGCCGCTGCGCGACGTCGTCGCGCAATATCCGCGCGAGCTGGCGGTCGCCTTTTGCATCATCGCCGTCGGCACCGCGATCACTTACGTCGGCTCGATCTTCCTGCCCTCTTTCGCTGCGACCGAACTCAAACTGAACGTCGCCGACGCTCAGCTCGGCCTCGTCGCCGCCAACATTGGGGCCGCCATCATCATTCCATTTTCGGGCGCCTTGTCCGACAGGATCGGCCGTCGCAACCTGATGGCGGCGACGCTGGTGGTCTATTGCGTGCTCTTCTATGTGTTGCTGTCGCGGCTCGTCGCGGAGCCGTCGCGGACGGCGCTGTGGCAATTGCAGTCGCTGGGCCTGCTGTTCGGCCTGCTGATCGGGCCGGCGCCGGCGATCATGACCGAGATTTTTCCGGTCGGCATGCGTTCGACCGGCGCGTCGCTGATGTACAATTTCGCGGTGATGCTGTTTGGCGGGCTCGCGCCGTTCATCAACTCATGGCTTGTCAGGGCGACCGGCGACAAGCTCGCGCCGGTTTACTACATCTTCTTCGCCGCGGCCGTCGGCCTGACCGGTCTGGCGCTCTATCGCGAAAGAGCCGGCGGGCCGGCCGCCGTCGCCAGACCCGCCGTCGACGGGCGCCTGAGCGCCTGACGCCCCTGCGCGGCGCGGCCGTCGACGAAGAAAGACCGCCTCGCGGCGGTCTCTCGAAACGTCCATCACGCTGCTGATCAGGCGGCGGCGAAAGTCGCGTGGCTCTTTCTCGCCCGGCGATAACCCGCGAAAGCGAGGCCGGCAAAGCCGAGCAACAGCATCGCCCATGTCGAAGGTTCGGGGACGCCGGTTATCTGCGCCTGCCAGTCAGTGCCGTTGGCGGGAATGAGGCCGGTCGCCCAACCACGACCGTTGTCCTGCACTTTCAAGAAATTTACAATGTCGGTTTCGATTATCGGGTCGCTAGAAGAAACGGCGACCTTATATTCGAGACCCCAGATCGCCGCCTGAGCGGCTATCGCACCGTCTTCATTGCCTTTCCAATAGTCGTACTTACCGATGTCAGCCAGTTGGCCCATTTCGTTCGACGTACTCTCCAAAAGAGGGTGACCGAGCCCATCAACCGTCACCAGACCAGTCATGTACGGCAGATGCTGACCGCCTCCGACGTACACGATGTGATTGAGGTCATCGCAGAAGACTACGAGGGTCCGTCCGAGACTGTCGGTGAAAAGTATCGGCGTCGTCCATGGGTTGCCATACCCGGCCACGGAGACATTGCCCAAATCACCGTTGCCGGTTTCGACATTGGTGATGGTTAGCGTGGCGGCGGATGCGCCAAACACTATTGTCCCGGCCAACGCCGCGCCCGCGATTGCTGATGTGATTTTCATGAACACCACGCCCCCATACCCATCGCGCCGCAAAGCGAAACACGAACTTTCCCGACCGCGTGGCCAAGGCCGGACATTTCACAATTAACTACTGACGCGGTCACTGTCAATCTGAGGACACGCCACAAATTCCAACCACATCCACGATGGCGCCAGATGTCGCCGGCTCAATCTGGAAATCGCCGCCGCGCCGACATTGTAGCTACGGCTGATCGAGCGCAACGTCTCGCCGTCTTTGTCGCGCCGCTTGATCGCCTCGCGCTGCTGGTGCGTGTTGAGCTTCGATGTCCGTCCAAGCTCGCAATGATCGGTCAGCATCGCTCGGCTTAACTGTCTGCAATGGGTCGACTCGCGCCGGTCGCGATTATCACTCGCTACCGCGGGCTTGACCGTCTTGAAGGGGTCGATTCCGGTCTGTCAGCGGGGGAACCAAACGTCAGATTTTCACCATTAAATGCCCGCGCCGGTGATTTCCAATGTGCCGGCCGACGCCCCGGCCGCCACCCTCAACGCCAAAATGGCGCAGGCGCCGAGTGCATTTGTTCGAAAACAGGTCATTGTTTCACTCCGTCCCAGGCCGACGAGGCGCTCAGTGCGGCGGCAGCAATTTTCGCGCCGCTTTGCCCCTCTAGAATAAAACCGTGCCGCGAACGGGTTCCGACTGACGACGCCTCTGTGGCCCGGGGCGCTTGATTAAGCATTATTTACAGGTATTTCCGCGCAGTCAAGCGGCAGGCGCCCAGCGGACTGGCGTGGATTAGGGGATTACGGATTACGGTGACGCGCCGGCGTTTGTCGAATTACGCGAAGCAGGTCAGCAGAAGCGCGCTATCAGGCAAAGACGGGCGTTGATCTTCGCACGCCGACTACAATGCGCGAGTCGCGCGAAGATCGCCTCTTTGAAGTTTCCTCCCGCCCGAACTCTTCAACGCCGCCTTTTTTGTCCACGCCGGCGCCGCCCGCCGGTTATGCCGCGGCTTGCTCATCGCCCAACGGCACTATGGCGTCGAGCGCGATCAGGCTGATCATGCGCCCGTCGGTGGCGACGACGCCGCTGACGAAATCCTTGGCCATTTGCGAGGCGACGTCGGGCGTCGGCTGCATGAGGTCCTGAGTGATCGTCAGAATCTCGGACACCCCCTCGACCAGCAGGCCGATGGTCTGATTGGCGATTTGCACGACCAGAATGGCGTGTCGGTTGGTCGGCTCGGCCGGCGGCAAGCCGAGTCGAGCCGCAAGGTCGATGATCGGCAATACGGTCCCGCGCAGGTTGATGACGCCGCAGACGAAGTCTGGCGCATGGGCTACCGGCGTCGCCGGCGTCCAGACCCGGATTTCCCGGACCGACATGACGTCGA
>JBEKSH010000423.1:0-5741 GCA_049517235.1 Roseiarcus sp.
CGACGCCATGGTGGGGGCCTGCCTCTGATCATGATTCCTGAAGCGGGCGCGGGCTCGGCCGAAAGACCTCCCCTGCCGGCGACGAATGCGACCGCGCCTGCCCAGGGCGCGGTCGGCGATCGGATAGTGCTCTACTGCAAGGACCCGCCGGGGAACACAGTCTTCTTCAGGACCGGCAGCATCTCGTCCATATTCGCCTTGGTGACGATCAAGATGGGCAGCGCGATCGTTTGCTGGGTCGGCTTGCCTTCGAGGCTATCCATGACGGCGTCCGCCGCCTTGGCGCCCATGAGATAGGGTTGCTGCATGGCCGCCCCGACCAAATCCCCCTTCTTGATCAGGTCGACGAATTCCGGCAGTCCATCGAAGGCCACCAGAAGGGTATCGTCGCTGCGTCGTCCCGCCTGGATGGCTCGAAGCGCGCCGTTTGAGGCGTTGGCCGCTTCCACGAAGATGCCCCTGAGCTCGGGGTGGGCGGTCAACATATCCTGCGTGAACTTGAATGTTTCATCGGCGGTGTACAGCCGCATTTCATTGCGGGCGACGACCTTGTGGCCGGACTCGTCCATCGCCTTCACGAAACCGCCGGTGCGCAGCTTGCCGTTCTGTCGGGCCTGCGAAATCTGCACCATGCCGACGGCGCCATCGGTCCACCCCTTCGCCTTCAGGGCCTTGGCGAGCTCCTCGCCCGCGCCGTGGGCGCCCTGTTCGTCATCCGACGTCACGTAGGTCACGTATTTGCCCGAAACAGTTCCGATTCCGGCGAACGCCACCGGAATGTTGGCCTTCTCGGCGAGGTCGAGCACAGCCGGCGCCGTGCTCGAATCGGTCGGCGACAGCACAATGCCGGTGACGTGCTTGGCGACGGCGTCCTGCGCATTTTGCAGCTGGTTCTGCGCGCTGCTCTTCGAATCGGAGATGGCGAGGGCGTAGCCTCGCTGTTCCACGGCGTCCTTGATTCCCTTCGCGACATACCCCCAGAACGGGTCGCCCATCGTATCGACGATGTAGACGATCTGGCCTTTTTGGGCCTGCGCCGGCCCAAAAGCCAGGCTCGCGGCGCCCACCGCAACACCGACCGCCAAACACAACTTCATCAAGCGTTTCATAGCACTTCCTCCCTTGCTCAACGTTTACCGCCGTCTCGCTTGTTCCGCGATCATCGGACGGCTTCGGACGATTTCGCATCGCCATCGAACCCAAAGACCAGAGCGGAGCGCCGCTCCTCGACTTCGCTGGACGAGCACGACCGCCACCCCTTCGGACACGGAAAGCCGCCGGACCGGCGCCGAGCCCTTCCCGTCACATTGCTGCGACGACACCCTCGCCCACCAGTCGGTCAACATCGCTGGCCGAATATCCGGCTCGCGCCAAAATTTCCCGCGTATGCTCGCCGACCAGCGGCGCCCCGCGCTCGACCGCCGCCGGCGTCTCGCTGAACTTGATCGGAAAGCCAGGCGTCTTCAGTAACCCTTCGACGTGGTGCTCGTACTCAATGAAACTGTTGTTGAACTTCACCTGCGGATCGTCGAGTAGACGCTCGAAATCGTAGACCGGGCCAGCCCAGACGTCCTCTTCGGTCATGGCCGTCAGCCAGTCAGCGGTGGTTTTCTTCACCGTGTTCTCAGCCACGATGCGATGAATTTCGTCCCGCTTCTCGAAGCAATCGACCTCGTCGTTCATACTCGCGAGCCGCGGCTCGCCGAACACGCGCGCCAGTTTCGAAAGCGGCGGGAACGCCAGTGCGATGTAATCGTCGGCGGTCTTGAAGACGCCGTAAGGCGCCCGGATATAGACGTGCGCGTGCGGTTCGGAGGTGCGTTGTTGGGCCTTTCCGGAGATCGTCCGAACCGATAGCTCCTGCATTTGGAAAGCGATAATGGCGTCGAGCATGTTTACTTCGACAAGCTGTCCGACCCCGGTCCGCTCCTTGCGGGGCGTCGCTCTCGCGCCCGACGCTGTACATCGCGCCGCTCATCGCCTGCAGGAGGAGGTCCTGGCCTGGCCGGCCGACGTATGGGCCTTCCGATCCGTATCCCGAGATCGACACATAGACGAGCGCTGGATTGATGGCCCGCAAGGTTTCGTAGTCGACACCCAGCCGCTTCGCGACTCCGGGACGATAGTTCTGCATGAAGACGTCGGCCGAGCGAGCCAGACGATGAATGACGTTGCGCCCTTCCGGCGATTTCAGATCGATCGCAAGGCTGCGCTTGTTCCTGTTCAGCGAGAGGAAGGACGCGTTGATCGTGGTCTTGCCGACGCCGCCGGCCGCCATCTGCCGCTGCCACTCGCCGCCGACCGGCTCGACTTTGATGACGTCCGCCCCGAGATCGCCCAATCGTTGGGCCGCGAACGGCCCCGCCATCGCCACGGAGCAATCGAGCACAGTGTAGCCTGAAAGAATACCGCGACCCATCCCTACCCCGATATGCGCGAACCGCGAGGTCCGCTCTCGAATTCCGCCCAGGTCTTCCGACCCGCGGCGCCATGAGAGCGCTATCAAGCTTGAATTGTTAGCGCTATCATGATTGGTAGTCAACCCGGCCCCTCGAAGCTAGTATGTCACGGTCAAGGAGCGGGAAGCCAGAGGATGGCGAGACAACGAGGTGCGGCGGGCGTTCAGGGCGCCGGCGAGTCGGGGCAGGTCCGGCTGGTCGATGTGGCTCGCCTCGCGGGCGTTTCGCCTCAGACCGTTTCTCGGGGATCAGACAGCCGAAGCTCGTCACCGACGTGACTGGCTGCCTGCGCTTAGCCCGGAAGGAATTGCGGCAAGAACTGAAACGGCGGATGCACATGCGATTACGCGAACAGCTTGGATGGCCGACCGCTTCCAACTCCTCGAATACAGCGCAACCAACTAAAATGATTCACGGTGCGCCGGGGATGGCTTCATCAGAATGCAAATTTGCGGACCTTTCCAGTGTAGACAGCGATATCACTGCATTGGGAGGCCACTAGCATGACCGAGCAACGCAATCCGATAGGTCGCACGCGCCGGAGCGTCGAAGGCCAGATTCGAATGTCCGATGTTGCGCAGCTGGCAGGCGTCTCGCCGCAAACCGTGTCGCGAGCGTTGAGTCGGCCGGAGCTCGTAACTGAGGCCACTCGACTTGTGGTTGCGGAGGCTGTCGCCAAACTCAACTACATTCCCGATGGCGCCGCCCGCAATCTTGCCTCAAGAAGTAGCGGTGTCGTAGCAGTTATTATCCCGATGATTTCAAGTTCAATTTATGCGGTTCAGGTTAGCAAAATATTCCAGACGCTTGAGACACGGGGGCTCTCAGTTCTAATTGGTAATAGCGAATACTCATTGTTGCGGGAGGAGAAATTGGTGGAAACCTTTCTCCAACGTCGCCCTGATGGGATAATTCTGACCGGGTTGCAGCATACGGAGCGGACACGCGATTTGCTGGTTCGGAGCGGCGTACCAGTCGTCGAAACTTGGGACAACGAGAGCGAGCCGATCGACATGGTCGTCGGATTTTCCAATTTTGCGGCGGGCGAAGAGGTAGGACGTCTGTTTCTGTCCAGAGGCGCGAAACGGGTCGCGTTCGTGGGTGGAGCGTTCGACCAGGATTTTCGAGCGAAACGCCGCTTTGAAGGGTTTGAAAGCGCGTTGAAAATGGGCGGCGTTGCCGTTCGCGCCAGAGCCTCCCTCTCGATGCCGCTTCAACATGGCGATGGGGTGAAAGGCCTAGACATCGTGCTCGGGACGGACCCGATGATTGATGCCGTCTTCTTTAGCGCAGACAGTTTGGCGCTGTCTGCGCTACTTGAATGTATGCGGCGTGGCGTGCGCGTCCCCGACCAACTCGCAATCTGCGGTTTCGGTGACTACGAGCTATCCAACGCCGTGACGCCAGCTCTCACCACGATCGGCATCCCGACGGGTCAAATAGGCGAGGCTGCAGCGAATCTAATTCTCTCCCATATCGAAGGCGATTCGCCTAAGACAAAAAATATCGCCATCGACTTTCAATTGAAGCGCCGAGGAAGCGCCTAGATTCGATACCACCCCTCGGCGGTACCTCGGAAAAGATAGTGCTTTTCTGATGTCGAATAGTCTCGCACTATTTCCCGGTAGGCGTTGACTAAGGTCGCATAATCGCTGAACAATGAATCAAGGGGCCAATTCGTGCCAAACATGCAACGTTTGACACCAAAAGCTTCAATACATGTTTCAACCCACGGTTTGATCGACGCCACGGTCCAGCTATGATCGACCATGGCTAGTCCAGAAATCTTACACGCAACGTTCGGCGCTTCAGCAAACAGTCGAATCGCCTTTTGCCACTCATGAAAGTATTCGACATTTCGCTTCTTTGGGAATCCGCAATGACCCAAGATGATTGTGGAGCGTGGAAAATCTTCGGCCAGGCGCCGTGCCTGCCCCATCATCGGCCAGCCCGCATCCATATCATAGATCAAATCGCGTTTCTGAAGGATATCGAAACCGCGCCGAAAAGCCGGGTCGTCAAGAAAATCAAGACCCATAAATGAAAGCATGCGTACGCCGCGAAAGTTGGCGAATTGTTGATGCCTCGCCAGAGTTTCCGCGACGTCCGGCTGCTGCAGATCAACGCGCGCAATGATACCGTTGGGGAGGCCGTGCTTACTGGCAACTTCCTGAAGCCATTCCGTCTCCCGGACCCGATCGACCTCGCCGTCGGCCGTCTCGATATGAACTGATTTTATCAGGTTGACGGGTTTACCTTCCTCGATCAAATCCGTGACGAGATAGTTCTTCATGATGGCCGAATAGTCGCCGGAAGGGTGATCTTTGTATGGCTCCCCCGATAGCCAGGCGTAGTTCAGGCGCTTGAGGTCCCAAAGATGATGATGTGCATCGACAAAGGCGAAGTCATCTGAGGTCGACATGTGCGTTTCTCATGGTGCTTTGTTGGGATCAAGGTTTGAGTTTGGTTTTGACCATCGTGGTGAATTTGCCTTCCTGGACGATTTCATCCCGCTGATTGATTACGGCGGCCGCTCGTACAATGACGCCCCGGTCGGGTTTGCTCGTTCTTCGCTTGCTCACCAGGGTGACCCTTAGTCGAATCGTGTCGCCGAAATACACCGGCTTCAAGAATCGCCATTCGACGCCTAACAAGGCGATCGCTGTTCCGTCCAGGCTGCCGTCCCGGTCCGCAAGCCCCGCCGAAGCAACGAGAGCCAACAGCCCGTGCGCGATTGGAGCCCCAAAAGGGCCTGCTGCTGACGCGAAATGGTCGGTATGAGCTGGATTGTAATCGCCGGAAAGTCCGGCGAAATTGACAACGTCCGCTTCGGTCAGGGTTCGCCCATGTGTCAGGCGAACCTCTCCTTCCACGAAGTCCTCGAAAAATAGGGGCATCGATATCTCAACGCTTTGCGGACCTATGCAAGGTTCAATAGCTACGGTCGGCTTGACAGTTAGCGCTATCATTACGAGGAAGCAAGCGTCACGGCCGATCTCACCGTGTCGACGCTCGCTCATAATCTCCCACACAGTAGGGCCGAGCAGGAGAGGCGGCTCGCCGTCGCGTGATCGCCTGACGCGCGGCCGCCCGCGGAGCATTAGGTCGACCAATCCCACAGCTACAGCGCGAGTCTGCTAGAGGTCATCGTCCATTCGTCCCAATTACGGCCCCCTAAATCGGGCACTTGTCATCAACGACCCCGCCTTGCGCCCAATTCGCTGCGGCGCCAGATGGCGGGCGAGATCCCCACGGAGCGCTTGAATTCCCGACCGAAGTAAT
>JBEKSH010000424.1:0-3909 GCA_049517235.1 Roseiarcus sp.
TCACTTCGGTGCCAGGCCCGATGATGATGGTCACGCCCGGCTGAATGTCTGGATTGCCCGCCTTGCCGATCGCGGCGATCAACCCGTCCTTTAAGGCCACGTCGGCTTTGACGACGCCCCAGTGGTCCAGGATGACGGCGTTGGTGATGACCGTGTCGACCGCGCCGCGCCGGCGCGTGACCTGGCTCTGGCCCATGCCGTCGCGGATCACCTTGCCGCCGCCGAACTTCACCTCTTCGCCATAGGTGGTGAAATCCTTCTCGATCTCGATGAACAATTCGGTGTCGGCGAGGCGCACGCGGTCGCCGGTCGTCGGGCCGAACATATCGGCGTAAGCCTCGCGGGAAAGAAACGCCCGGACCGGTTCGTTGCGGGTTTTGGCCATGGTTGAAGCCTCAAAGCGGCGGATGGTGATTCCTAATAAGGGGCTCCCGGCATGAGCTCGCCTTGCGCGGACAGGGAGACGGCGTCGGCACTCAAAGCTTGCCCATCACTTCCTGGCGGAAGCCGTAAACCTCCCGCTTGCCGGCGAGCGCGACGAGATACACCTGCCGGCTCTGGCCAGGCTCGAAGCGCGTCGCGGTTCCCGCGGGAATGTCGAGGCGAAAGCCGCGCGCCTTGGCGCGATCGAACTTCAGCGCCGGATTCGTCTCGAAGAAATGATAGTGCGAGCCGACCTGAATCGGCCGGTCGCCGGCATTGGCGACGGTGAGCGTCACGGTCTCGCGGCCCTCATTCATGACGATATCGCCAGGCTCGGCGCGCACCTCGCCGGGCGTCAGGGCGGCGACGGCGCCGCGGATCGGATGATGCACCGTCACCAGCTTGGTTCCGTCGGGAAAAGTCGCCTCGACCTGGATGTCGTGGATCATCGAAGCTATGCCGTCCATCACCTGATGGGCGGCGACAACATGCGCGCCCGTCTCCATCAGTTCGGCGACCGTGCGCCCGTCGCGCGCGCCCTCGACGACGAAATCGGTGATCAGCGCGACCGCCTCCGGGTGGTTCAGCTTGACGCCGCGCTCGAGGCGGCGGCGCGCGACCATCGCCGCCATGGCGATCAGCAGTTTGTCCTTTTCGCGCGGGGTGAGGTTCATAACAGGACCGATCCTTCAGGAAATCGCGGGCGAAACGTGCAAGAGGGGCGCCGACTTCACGACCAGACGCGCGGCGCGGCGCGCCCGCGCAGCGCCATCATGACTTCGTGGACGGCGGCGCGCAACCGGGCCGGCGAGGGCGAAATCAGCCTACCCAGCACGACCCCATCCAACGCCGTGGCGCCCGCCTCCAGCAGCTCGCCGTCGCGTCGACAGGCGATGTCGAGCGCCGCGCGAATTTTGTCCAAACGCGCCTGCGCGTCGGGCGCTGCGATCAAAATAGAGGCAATCGCGCGGGCGCCGCGCCCGACGGCCGGGCGATCGAGAACGGCGCCGGCATGGTCGAGGCGAAGCTCTTCGGCGAAGACCAGCCGACCCTCGCGCCTGATCCGCCAGCTGTCGCGCAAATCGGCGTCGGCGCTGTGCTCGCCCATGGCGATCCGGCCGAACGTGACCGCCTCGACAAGAAGAAGCGAAGCGTCGGCGGCAAGGTCGACATCCAGACGACGCGCGAACCGGGCGCCGTGAAAAAGGATCGTCTCCTGCGGCAGCCATTCGAGGCAAGCGCCCGCGCCGACGGCTGCGCGCATTTCAACTTGCGTCGTCCCGCCGTCGGACCGGTAGATCTTTTCCGCCGACTGCGTGGTGAAGAGAACTTCGGCGCCCGCATCGAGGACGATCGCGGTTTTCGCGCGATCGCCCCCCGCCATTCCGCCCCCGGTATTGATGAGCACCGCCTCGCATCCGCCGGACGCGCGGGGAAAGCGCAGCCGCAAGCCGCCCGTCTCAAACACCCGCGCCGGCTCGGTGCGGCCGCCAATCCGGGCGAAGGCCGCGCGCACCTCGCCCTGCGCGCGCAGCCGCGCGGAAGCGCCATGCGCCTCGGCGGCGACTGTAAGGACTGGCCCGGTCATCGCGGCGGCTTGCGACGATGCGGCGTCGGGTGAGGCTTCATCCTCGACCAATAGAGCGACCGCGGCAAAAGCGAAAGCGGCTCAGGGCGCCGCCGCCGGTCGTTCGGCCGGCCGGGCCCGCGACTTTTGCGGGCCGGAAAAGAACGGCGGCCCGGCGGCAAGACCCGCGGCGCGACCCCAGAAACTTGCGCGCCGGAGAGCTGGCGCCCGCCTTGCGCCCCGCCGAGGCCCCTCTTATATACCGGCCAACCACGCAGGGATCGTTTGAGACGGGCTAGCCGCAAGAATCGATTCTGGGGAATTTTGGACAGTCCATCGGGGACCGGACGGACAGGAACGCGGCCGAACACGGCCAAGTTCAGCGCCGTCCACAGCCGGGCCGCTTCGGGGCCTCGCGGTCTCGCGACAGAGTGAGGGATATAGCAATGGCTAAAGTAATCGGCATTGATCTTGGCACCACCAATTCATGCGTCGCGGTGATGGAAGGCTCGACGCCCAAGGTTATCGAAAATTCGGAGGGCTCCCGCACCACGCCTTCGATCGTGGCGTTTACCGACGATGGCGAGCGTCTGGTCGGCCAGCCGGCCAAACGGCAAGGCGTGACCAATCCCGAGCGCACGTTCTTTGCAATCAAGCGGCTTATCGGGCGCCCGTTCGACGACCCGATGACCAAGAAGGACATGGGGCTCGTCCCATACAAGATCATCAAGGCGCCCAATGGCGACGCTTGGGTGACGGCCGACGGCAAGCAATATTCGCCCTCGCAGATTTCGGCTTTCATTCTGCAGAAAATGAAAGAGACGGCGGAGGCTCATCTGGGCGCGCCGGTCACGCAGGCGGTCATTACCGTTCCGGCCTATTTCAATGACGCCCAGCGCCAGGCGACCAAGGACGCCGGCAAGATCGCGGGCCTCGAAGTTCTGCGCATCATCAACGAGCCGACGGCCGCCGCGCTCGCCTATGGCCTCGACAAGAGGAAGGCCGGCACGATCGCGGTCTATGATCTTGGCGGCGGCACGTTCGACGTGTCGATCCTTGAGATCGGCGACGGCGTCTTTGAGGTGAAGTCGACCAATGGCGACACGTTCCTGGGCGGCGAAGATTTCGACATGCGCCTGGTCGAGTATCTGTCGGGCGAGTTCAAGAAGGAGCAGGGCATCGACCTGACCCGGGACAAGCTCGCTTTGCAGCGCCTCAAAGAGGCGGCCGAAAAGGCCAAGATCGAGCTTTCATCGGCGACCCAGACCGAAATCAACCTGCCCTACATCACGGCCGATGCGACCGGTCCCAAACACCTGACCTTGAAACTGACCCGCGCCAAATTCGAGGCGCTCGTCGACGATCTCGTGCAGAAGACCGTCGAGCCTTGCCGCAAGGCGCTGAAGGACGCCGGCCTGTCGGCCGGGCAGATCGACGAAGTCGTTCTGGTCGGCGGCATGACGCGCATGCCCAAGGTGCAGGAGATCGTCAAGCAATTCTTCGGCAAGGAGCCGCACAAGGGCGTCAATCCGGACGAGGTCGTCGCCATCGGCGCGGCGATACAGGCCGGCGTTCTGCAAGGCGACGTCAAGGATGTGTTGCTGCTCGACGTGACGCCGCTGTCCCTCGGCATCGAGACGCTGGGCGGCGTGTTTACGCGCCTGATCGACCGCAACACGACGATCCCGACCAAGAAGAGCCAGGTTTTCTCGACGGCCGAGGACAATCAGACCGCCGTGACGATCCGCGTCTTCCAAGGCGAGCGTGAAATGGCGGCCGACAACAAGCTGCTCGGCCAGTTCGACCTGGTCGGCCTGCCTTCCGCGCCACGCGGCGTGCCGCAGGTCGAGGTCACTTTCGACATCGACGCGAATGGCATCGTCAATGTCACGGCCAAGGACAAGGCGACCAACAAGGAA
>JBEKSH010000425.1:0-3901 GCA_049517235.1 Roseiarcus sp.
ACCGTCGACTCGATCTGCGACGCCATCGCCGAAGTCCTCAAATCCTTCACCCCGCAGGAATGCGCCAACTACCTCGCAAACGCCGGATATGCGTCAACCTAAAAGCAGAACGCTCTAGCAAGCCAGCCGGACGCCCGTTCCGGCCCGCACGCGCTCCAGCACCGCCCGCTCCGCGGCGCTGGCGGCGGGAAGCTCGCCGCGCCCGCCGATGATGCGGATGCGGCAGGTCGAGCAGCGGCCGCGGCCGCCGCAGACGTGAGCGTGGGGAATATTGTAGCGCAGGCTCGCTTCGAGCACGCTCAGTCCGCGCGGCACTTGCACCGACCGCTCGGGATAGGTCAGCCTCACCAATCCGCGGCGACGCTCCCGCCAGCGGCGCATCAGGCGCGCCGGCGGGATCGCGGCGAGCGTCGCGACCAGCGCTGCGAGAAACCAGTTGCGGGAGCTCGCCAGCCAGGCGTTCTGCCAGTCGACCCCAATGTGATCCGGCGTCAGGTGCTGGCCGCGCCAGACCGGATCGGGCGCCAGCGCCAGCATCGTCTCGCCGCCCTGGTAATAGCCGAGCAGCGCCAGCGTCGGCAGCAGCACCGCGACGGAGAGCAGGATGTTTCGGGCGCGGGGATAGAACGGCTTCAGCCGCAGCCAGAAATGAACGCCGAGACAGCCGTGGATCCACACGATCAGCAGCAGGACCGCCTGCAGCGCGCCCGAAACGGGCGAGCGAACCCAGAATTTCAGCAGTTCCTCGGCGTAACCCTTCTGCGTGTCGAACAGACTCAACGAGACGCGCGTGCCGAGCACATGATCGGCGAGAAGAAAAGGAATAGACAAGCCGAGAACGAGCTGGGTCGCCTCGAAACGCGTCCAGCGGAAATTTCGGCGTTCGTAGAGAGCCCAGAATCCGAGACCCATATGGGTGGCCATCGCCGTATAAAGCACGATCGCGCCGGGCGGCGTCTGCCATATCCATTTCTGGACGACGAGGCCGTCTTCCATCGCCGCGATCGAGATGTTGCCGAGCGCGTGGTTGGTGAAATGGGTCGTCACATAGGCGAACAGCACGAGACCTGCGGCGAGCCGGACCTGTCGCAAGCCAGGTCGCCGCGGGGTCGCCCGACGCGACAGGCTCGACGCGACTTGCGGCATCCTCGACATCCCGCGGATCTCCAGTTCAACGCCGCGCCATCAGCCGGCGGATGTCAATCGTGAAGCGGGAGCCCGCCGTGCGGATATCCTCAGGCGCCGCCTCGGCCGTTACGCCAATACGCGAACATGATACGCATTGCATCATTGACCGAGGCGCGAAAGGGCCGGGTGTATCGATATCCGGCAATGGTCAGAGCAGGGGGACTTAGGGCGAACCGGTCGCGGGCGATCCATCGTTTGGATGGCGACGGCGCCGGGAGCAAGCGGGGAGGCGCGCAGCGAGCCGAGCGGAAATCGCTCGCCCTTTCGCGCTGGAATTTGCGGTGATGGCGTGGAGGGCGCCGGCGCCGCAATGCGTCGACTTCGACCGTCCGCTGGCGCGCTGTCATCACGTCGGGGGGGGGGGTGCGCTCGCCGCGATCCCCCCACAGCGCCCTTTTCGTCGCCGAAGGCTTCAGGCTGGAAGTGGGATGAGGGCGCCGCTTGGAAGCTGGCGCCCATCTTTTCGCGATGACCGGTCGAACGTTCGGCTTCAGCGGCTCATCGCATCGAGAGCCATTCCGAAGATCGCCATGGCGGCGACGGCGCCCATACCCTTGCCGCCGAGGCCTTTGCCGCCGCCGAGATGGGCGAGACCGTGCATGCCGCCCCCTCCGCCCTTGCCGCCATGCTGCTTTTCGCCCTTGGCGAAGGCGGGAACGGCGGCGCTGGAAACCATGAGCGCGACCAATGCGACCGAAATGAACTTGACCATTTGTTTGCCCTCCATTGCAAAGAGTTTGTTCGCCCGAGCCGGCGTCGTCGTCTTCGTCGATCGGCTCTGCAATCATTATACGGTCTGGTTTTCGCCTGGTTTTCGCCCGCCAGGCTCGGATTCTCCGGCGCCGCGAAAAGTCAGCCTCGCCGCGGCGATCGGTGCCTTCCGCTTGAAAGCAAGGGAGGGCGTTCGAGCGGCGGCGCGTCCCCCTGCCAGATCATCAATCGCGCCCCACGGCTCTGCGGGCTCCGGCCCCGCAAGACCGCGATACACCGGGTCCGGCGTGACTTTACTTGGCGGGATCTCCCGCCACCCGGACGGGATAGCCGTCCTCGAGATTGGCCGGCGGGCTGACGATGACCTTTTCGTCGCCGTTGAGGCCGCTGCGCAGCTCGACCGACGTGCCGAAATCGCGATAGATCGAGATATCGCGCATTTTCACGGTGTCGCCGTTCTCGATCGTCGCGACGCGCAGGCCCTGGCCGTCGAACAGGATCGCGTTGGACGGCACGACGACGCCCGGGGCGGCGCGCGGGATCGCCAGCGTCACATCCACGAACATTCCGGGATGCAGCAGATGCTCGTCGTTGCGCACATCGACCTCGGCCGACATGGTGCGCGAGGCGGCGTTGAGCGCGCCGGCGTTGCGCGCGACCACGCCGTGAAACACGTGGTTCAGCAGTTCCGGCAGGATGACCTGCGCCGCCAATCCATCGATCAGTCCGACCGTCGCCGATTGCGGCACATCGATATGCACGCGCAGCATGTCGTCGCGCTGGAGGGTGAACATGCTGGCGCCGCCCGAGGCGGAGCCTGAGATCAGGTCGCCGACATCGACATTGCGGGCGGTCACGATGCCGTCGAACGGCGCAATCACGCGCTCGAAGCCGGTCAACTCCTGCTCCTGTTGCACCGTCGCCAACTGCGCCTGATAGTTCGCCTGCGCCACGATCACGCCGGCCTGCGAATTCTTCAGACCGGCGTCTTGCGCCACGAGCGCCAGCCGGGTCTGGTCGGCGCTCTGCTTGGTTTCCCAGCCCTGACGCGCCAGCGTGGCGATCCGCTCGTTGGTGACGTCAGCTAGGTCCTTGTTCGACTGCGCTTGATTGACCGCGGCCTCGGCCTGGCGCAGTTCGGCATGGCGCTGGTCGAGCGTGGCCTTCGCCTGCGCCAACTGCTTGTCGACATCGGGAGCGGCGATGCGGGCCAGCAGGTCGCCGGCATGAACCCGGCTGCCGATATCGACGCGGCGCTCCGCGACATAGCCGGTCGCCCGCGCGAGGATGGTCGCCTGGTCGAATGCGGCGACGTCGCCCGGCAGCGTTAGCGGCACCGGGTCCGCTTCCTTGCGCGCCGCGACGACGCGCACGGTCGGCTTGAAGTCGAGCGTCCGCGCCTGGACCTCGGCGGCGTCGGCGTTCTCACGCAACTTGCCGTAGGCGCCCCAGCCGATCGTCGCCGCGATGATAAATCCGATGACCAGCACCGGACGCCTGGACGGGCGGGGTTGGTTTTGAGCCGTCGAAGGCTCCTCGCCGACGCGAGGGTCCGGCGCGGGCGGTTGGAATTGTCGGCGTTCGTGAATCATAGGTAATCCTTGATCGGCTGGCCGTCCGCGCCGCGGCGCAGCAGGCCATAGAGAAAAGGAACCAGCAGCAAGGTCGAGCAGGTGCCGACCAGCACGCCGCCCATCACCGCTCGCGCCAGCGCCGCATTCTGCTCGCTGCCGTCGCCGAGGCCGAGCGCCATCGGGAACAGGCCCACGAACATCGCCCCGGCGGTCATCAGCACCGGCCGCAGCCGGGTCTCGCCGGCGGCGATCGCCGCCTCGACGGCGCCGCAGCCGGTTCGCTCGCGATGCTCCTTGGCGAAGGTCACCAGCAGGATCGAGTTCGCCGAGGCGATGCCGACGCTCATGATGGCGCCGAACAGAGAAGGGATCGACAAGGTGGTCCCTGTGACGAACAGGCTGGCGACGATGCCGCATAACGCGATCGG
>JBEKSH010000426.1:0-3897 GCA_049517235.1 Roseiarcus sp.
CAACCACAACACCGCAAACAACAAATCCTAAAAACAATCGAATTCACACATCATCACATCCGAACTCAACCCCCACGAATTCACGACCTACTGGAACCAGGCCAACCAGCGCGGCTTCAAACCCAGGATCGCTTCGGTCGGCAAGGCCATTCTGTTTCCGTCGGCCGTCGATGCGCTCGGCAAGACGGGCAATAACCTCTCCTCGGAGGTTTGATGGACGCCAAGCCATCCATTCAAGTCATCGCTGACCGGCGTCTCCGCCGCGGATCTCGCCAAGGGCTACGAGCAGGCAAGCAAGAAGCAATGGACGCAGCAGATCGGTTTCGTCCACGCGCTGTTTGAGGTGGCGGTCGATTCATTGAAGCGCAGCGCCGACCCGACCAGCCCGGCCGCCAACACCGAGGCGATCGGCAAGACGAATCTTGCGACGATCGTCGGCCGGGTGGCGTTCGGTTCAGACGCGCTGCCGCCTTTCGCGCGCAAGAATATAGCCAAGACGCCGCTCGTGGGCGGCCAATGGCGGCTCGGCGCGGACGGAAAATACGCGATCGTCGTCGTGGATAATCAGACCGCCACGGACGTCCCGCTTGGCGGCAAGATGGAGGCGCTCGCCTGAAGCCTCAAAGCGGCGGCCGCGCGCGGCCGTCGCGCTTTTGTCGCGAAATCAATTTGGTTCCTCCATCCCCGTTCTCGGTTCCCTCGCCGCCGATGATCCTCGAGCTTGAAAGCCTGTCGAAGAGCTTCGGCCAGATCAAGGTCGCCGATTCGATCTCGTTGTCGCTCGCCGAGGGCGAAGCGCTCGGCGTCGTCGGTCCGAACGGCGCGGGCAAGACGACGCTGTTTTCGCTGATCGGCGGCTTGCTGACGCCTGACAGCGGCGCGGTGCGGCTTGATGGGCGCGACGTCACCGGAGAAAGTCCGCAGGCGCGCTGCGCTGCCGGCATCGCGCGGACGCAGCAAATCCCGCTTCCCTTCGAAAAACTCACCGTTTTTGAAAACGTGCTCGTCGGCGCTTGCTTCGCGAGATCGAGGCGCGAACGCGACGCGGTCGAGCCGTGCGGCGCGATCCTTGAACGCGTCGGCCTGCTGCGCCAAGCCAACAAGCTGGCCGGCGCGCTGCCTCTGCTTGATCGCAAGCGCCTGGAGCTCGCACGGGCGCTCGCGACGGAACCGCGCCTGCTGCTGCTCGACGAGATCGCTGGCGGACTGACCGAGGGCGAGCGCCTCGAACTCGTCGCGACGGTCCGCGAGATCAGCGCCTCGGGGATCGCGATCATCTGGATCGAACATATTGTCCATGCGCTTCTTGCCGTCGTGACGCGGCTTGTCGTGCTCGATTTCGGTAAAATCATCGCGCAGGGCGAGCCCCACGCGGTAATGGCTTCGCGGCAGGTGCGCAAAATCTATCTCGGCGTTCTCGAATGAGCGGCGGGGCGGCGCCGCTGCTTGAAGCGCGCGAGCTGGAGGCGTTCTACGGCGATTTTCAGGCGCTGTTCGGGATCGATCTCACGGTCGTGGCCGGCGAGACGGTCGCGATCATCGGCGCCAATGGCGCCGGCAAGTCGACATTCCTGCGCGCGATCGTCGGGCTGCTTAAGGCCGCGCCGAACGCGGTCTTGCTCGACGGAGCGCCGATCGGCGGCCTCGCCGCGCCCGATATTGTGCGGCTTGGCGTCGCCATGACCCCGGAGGGCCGGCGCATCTTCCCCTCCCTGACTGTCGAGGAGAATCTGGCGATCGGGGCGTGGACGAGGCCGCGGTTGGTCAAGGACGCACTGGAGCGCGCCTATGCGCTGTTCCCAGTCCTGCGCGAGCGGCGCAAGAGCCCGGGAACCGCGCTGTCCGGCGGCCAGCAGCAGATGGTCGCGATCGCCAGAGCGCTCGCTTCAAGTCCCCGCCTTCTGCTGTGCGACGAAATTTCGCTCGGCCTCGCGCCGATCGTCATCGACCAGGTCTATGCCGCGCTTCCCGCCATCAAGGCTGGTGGCGCGAGCCTGCTGATCGTCGAACAGGACGTGGCGCGCGCGCTTGCGGTCGCCGATCGAATCTATTGCTTCCAGGAGGGTCGGGTCACGCTCACCGGGCGCGCCTCGCAGCTCACGCACGACCAGATTCACGAGGCCTACTTTGGACGATGAGAAAGCGGCCAGGAGGCGGCGCGCATGATCGCGCTCATCGAAATTCTCATCGACGGCGCGATGGTCGGCGCGCTCTATGCGCTTTTCGCGGCGGGGCTTTCGCTGATCTTCGGCGTGATGCGGCTCGTCAATCTCGCACACGGCGATCTCATCGTCGTCGCGGCCTATCTCATTCTCGTCGTCGCCGAGCGCCTGGGGGTCAGCGTCGTCGTCGCGCTGGCGATCGCCGCGCCGTTGATGTTCGTCGTGGGCTACGCGCTGCAGATCGGCCTGCTCAATCGCGTGCTCGGGGCGGATATTCTACCGCCGCTGCTCGTCACCTTCGGTCTTTCGATCATGCTCCAGAACGGCGCGCTCGCGCTCTTTTCCGCCGACAGCCGGCGCCTGCCGACCAATGGCCTCGAGAGCGCATCGATCACGCTCGGCCCCTTCGTCATCGGCGTCATGCCGCTTATGACCCTGGCCGCCGCGATTGTCGTCATCTTCGCGCTCAATCGTTTATTCTATGGCACGGCGATCGGACGCGCCTTCCGAGCGGTCTCCGACGATCCAACCACCGCCCAACTCATGGGCGTCTCCAACACGCGCATTTTTGCGATCGCAATGGGGTTGGCGCTCGGCGTGTGCGCGGTCGCCGCGCTGTTTCTCGGCGCGCGCGCCAATTTCGACCCGACCATCGGCCCGGGCCGGCTCATCTTCGCGTTCGAGGCGGTCATCATCGGCGGGCTGGGGAGCCTGTGGGGCACCCTGGCGGGCGGAATCGTACTGGGGATCGCCCAGACGATCGGCGCGGCGCTCAGCCCGGAGTGGCAGATCCTCGCCGGCCATCTGGCGTTCCTCGCGGTGCTCGTGGCGCGGCCGCGCGGCTTTTTCCCGCGCACCCATGACTGACCGCCCCCTGCGCGCGCCGACCTTCGCTGCGCCGCGATTCGCGATGACCAGGCGCACGCGCGCCTCGGCGATCGCGGCGATCGGCGCGTTTTTCGTTGTTCTCATCCTGGCGGCCCTGCCGATTTTCGTCGATCGAGGCCCGCTGCAGAGCCTTTTCTTCGTCTTTACGATGCTCGCGCTCGCGCAATACTGGAATCTGCTGGCCGGCTATGCGGGACTGGTTTCGGTCGGGCAGCAGGCCTTCGTCGGCCTCGGCGGCTATGCGCTCTTCGCACTCGCGACATTTGGCGGTGTCGACCCGCTGCTCGCCGTGCCCATCGCCGGGGCCATCGCGGCGCTCGTCGCGCTGCCCTCCGCCTGGCTGGTTTTCCGCCTGCAAGGCGCCTATTTCGCAATCGGAACCTGGGTGCTTGCGGAGGTGTTCCGGCTCGTCCTGGCCCAGGTGAAGCCGCTCGGCGGCGGCACGGGGACCTCGCTCTCCAAGGCGGCCGCCGACGGGTCGATCCTCGTCAAGGCGATCGCCGCGGCGACCGGAATGCGCAGCGCCGCCGCCCGCGACGTCGCCGCCTACTGGCTCGCGCTCGCGCTCGCGGTGTTCGCGACGGCGCTCGTCTATGGCCTGCTGCGCTCGCGTCGCGGCCTTGCGCTCGCGGCTGTGCGCGACAACGAGGCCGCCGCCGGTTCGCTCGGGGTCGACCCGTTCCGTCTGAAGCTGCTCGCCTACGTGGTCGTCGCTTTCGGGACCGGAATGTGCGGCGCGCTAATCTACCTGAAAAAGGCGCGCATTTCGCCCGACGCGGCGTTCTCCGTCGTCGAATGGAGCGCCAACGTTCTGTTCATCGGCGGCGTCGCTAACACCGCGAGCGCG
>JBEKSH010000427.1:0-3895 GCA_049517235.1 Roseiarcus sp.
ACATGGGCGGCAAACCCTTCATCGGCGGCGCCGAGCCGTCGATCGCCGACATCCGGCTCGCCGCCACCCTCGAATTTCTCGCGGTGATCGACTACCCGCTGCCGGCCTGGGCCAAGCAATATATGGCAGCCATCGAAAAATCGCTCGGCGCCGCCTATTCCGAACCGGCGGCCGACGTTCGCGGATACATCAGCCATGTGAAGTCGCAGAAGAAGTAGTCGCCGAAGAACTTTAAGCGACAAGGGCGCGGCCGGGCCGGCCACGCCCGCTTCCGGCCCACGGGAACGTCCCGCTTTCTCGAGTCAGTGCCGGGAGGCCGGGCAATTGCGGGCCCGCTCTCGTCGGGCCTCATCTTGAGTGGCCATTGTCGACTTCGTCGAATCCCACTGCCTCCGGCCGCCAGACGCGCTTCCACGACGCAGGATCCGCGTTCGGGGGAGAAGGAAGCTGGCGCCGCTATTAAGAAAAAAGGGCGACTATGCCGATAGCGTCACGTATCCCGTTACGTTGGGAACGCTGAGCCAGGTGCTCCGATCCTGCCAATTTTGGTTATCCGGGCGGTTGTTGATGAAGTAACAATGGCAGCCAATGTACCAGGCGCCCGGCGGAATATTGGTATACGAAGCAGGCGTCGTGGTGACCGAGTCGTAGACTATTTCGTATCCTGGAGCGGGCGGATAGTCCTGTCCTTGCGAGCTCGCCAACATGAACATTGCGTAAGCAGTACCTTGATCGCTATGGGGCAAATAAGCAATCTGCGCGGTAAGCAGCAGATTCCAGCTGCTCTGCGATGTGTCCAAAGTAAACGGGCCTAACGAGTCCGGCGTGTTGTAAAAGCGTCCGGACAGAAACGTCGTCGCCATCTCTACTGACCCCCTATGCTGGCGTCCCCTCCCATTTCGGCGAGCCAAGCACCGACCGGGAGGGGAGTTGAATCTGGCGAGATTGGCTGGCGCCCTTCGCGTCTTCGAACAACTCATCATCCGGCGAATGCGCGTTCGCGGCTTGCAACATGGAAACGGCCCACTTCCTCGACCATTCGAAAGCTTGACAGGCCTGCATACTGCACAGCTTTTTGCGCGCCGCAAAGCGCAGCCAAGGCGAAATTGCGATCTTGGTTACAGGCGCGTCGGCGTCAGTACGGATTCTTGGCCGAGCGGTCCTCCGACAGGCTCTTGCGCGAGCGCGCGACCAGCAGTTCGATCGCGTCGGCCAGATGCGCCTCGCCGATCGCATAGTCGTTGCGGGCGGTGCGGATCAGGTGCGCCTCGAACAAAACCTCGACATGGGTGAAGCCGGCCGGCGGCTCGAACTTGTAGCAGGACAGTTCGACCAGCAGGCCGAGCGGATCCTGGAAATAGATCGCGTCGAAGATGCCGCGGTCCCTGACCCCGGTGTGCGTCACGCCGCGCGCGTCGAGACGGGCGATCGCCTGCGAAAAGCTCGCGCGCGACACCGAAAACGCGATATGATGCACCGAGCCCTGTTCGGTCGAGGTGCGGGTGGGGTCGGGCTTGCGGTCCTCGTTGGTGAACACGGTGATCAGCCGCCCGTCGCCGGGATCGAAATAGATGTGGTTTTCGCGCGGATTGTCGAGATTGGGCTGCTCGAACACGAAGGGCATGCCAAGCACGCCTTCCCAGAAATCGATCGACGTCTGACGGTTGGCGCCGACCAGGGTGATGTGGTGGACGCCCTGTGATTGAATCTTCTCCATGGAGGTCTCCCTTCAAACCGGCGCGACGAGCTTGGACTTGTATTCGCTGCGCGGCAAGCTGCCGGCCGGCGCCAGTTCGATTTTCGTCGTCACCAGCAGCGTTTCGCGGATGCGTTTCTTGATGCGATCGGCGAGATCGCCGGCGTCCGAGCCCTCGCCGATTTCCACCTGGATCGGCAGCGGCGGCTCCTGACGCACCCCGGGCGTCTTCGGCCGGATCATGATCACGCCGGTCACCGCCGGCGCGAACTGGTTGACGACCTCGCGGACCGCCGACGGAAACAGGTTGACCCCGCGCACGATCAGCATGTCGTCGGTGCGCCCGACGCAGCGCACCCGCGGCGCGGTGCGCCCGCACGCGCAGCGGCCGGCGCGGACGACGACGTGATCGCGCGTGCGGAACCGCAGCAGCGGCGCGGAACGGTTGACGAGATGGGTAAGCGCCAGTTCGCCCTCGGCGCCGTCGGCGATTTCGACGCTCTTGCCCGTCGTCGGCTCGATCAGCTCCAGATGCACGATGCCGCGCCCGCTGAAATGCATGCCGGCCTTGGCTTCGCACTCGCCCCACAGCGACACCGAGATGTCGCCGATGCCCATCGCTTCGGTCACATCGGCGCCCCAGGCGGCCTCGAGCCGCGCGCGCATCGCCGGTTCTCCGCCGCCGGGCTCGCCGGCGACCATCAGCCGCCGGACGCTCGAATTTGGCAGGTCGATGCCGCGCGCGGCGGCCCATTCGGCCAAGTGCAGCGCGTAGGACGGCGTCAGCGCGACGGTGGTCGGCTTGAGCATCTGGACGGCCGCCATCAGCCGCTCGGTGTTGCCGGAGCCGACGGGGATGTGACAAAGCGCGAGTCGCGCAAAGGCCTCCAGCGCGGCGCCCGCGACAAACGGCCCAGCGTTATAGGTCGACACAATGCGTTCGCCCTTGACGATTCCGGAGGCGGCGTAGCTGCGCGCCGAGGTGCGCACCCAGGCTTCGAGATCGGCGGCCGTCAGCGGGATATAGCTCGGCGCGCCGGTCGTGCCGCTGGTTGAGAAAATGCGCACGATTTCGTCGTTCGCGGCGGTCAGATGTGTTCCGATCGGCTCGTCGGCGGTGCGCGTCCGCCTCAGCTCATCCTTTTCGGTGAACGGCAGCCGGTCGATCGCCTCGAGGCCGCCGACCGCCTCCGGCCCGGCGAACCCGGCGTCGGCGAGCTTTTGCCGATAGAAGCGCGAACGCTCGAACAGATAGGCGATCTGCCGGCGATAGAGCGCGTCGTCGAGGGATTTCTGCGCCTCCCACGGGGCGGCTTCGATTTTCGGCTCGAACATCGTCATGGCGCGCTCCCGGCGCCGGAAACTTCGCTCGCGCCGTCGCCGCCGACGTAACGGATCGCCGCCTCGCCCTCGGACGCCATCAGGAAACCAATCGGCGTCCGCGCCTCCTCGGCGAGATGGGCGATCAGGCCGGCGGTGCGCGCAAGGATCGGAATGCCTGAGATCACCGCGTCCGGCACGTCGAGGTCGAGCATCGACGCGGCGATCGCCATCGACACATTCATCGGCAAAGGCTTTCCCCAGGCGCGCGCCACGGCGCCAGTCAGGCGGCGGGCGAAATCGATATGGCGCCCGGCGACGCCGCGCTCGACGGCCAGCGCGAAAATGCGCTCGGCGCGCGGATCGAGCGGTTTGTGGATCGGATGGCCGTAGCCGGGAATCGCTCGCCAGTCTTTGCGATAGGCGGCCGCGACTTCTTCAGCGGCGGCGTCCGGCGCGACGCCTTGATCGACCCGCTTGAGCGCGTCGGCGAGCAGCCTGCCGCAGAGGCCCGCCGTGCCCAGCACCACCGTGCCGCAACCGAGAATGCCCGCGGCGACCGCCCCCTGCAGCGCGTCGGGATCGGCGGCGTAGGTCATCCGCGCGGCCTGCACGGTCGGCGTCAGGCCGTGCTCGGCGATGGCGATCAGCGCGAGATCGAGGAAGAAGCGCTGGGCCTCGGTCGGCATTCGGCCGGTCGTCAGGAAGAAGAAGAACGCGGTGAAGCTCGCCGAGCCCATCAAATCGGCGGCGAGGTCGCGGCCGCGAATCTCGATACGGTCGGCCTCGGCCGTCGACAGCGCGGTCGTGGCCGCTCCGCGTTTTCCAATCAGCACCGATTTTCCTTCCGGCCGTTTGCGCGGCGACCCGGTGTCCACG
>JBEKSH010000428.1:0-3886 GCA_049517235.1 Roseiarcus sp.
GACCGCGCGTTCGTGGCGATGCCGGCGTGGAATGAGGTCGGCGCCGTCGCCTGGGCGGAATTCAGCCGGCGCGCCGATCTCGGAAACGGCCTCATCCTTTACCCATTTGAAGCCATCGAAGGCGCGTTGTTGACGCCCGCCGCGGCGGGCGGGCTGGCGTTCACGGCGATGGCGGCGCCGATCATGCTCGGCGTTCGCGGCGTGAGCGACCCGGCCGCGCTGCGACGCGCCTTCGAGGGATTTTGGTATTGGGGCGATTGGCGCGCCCTGTGCCAGGCGCCCGCATTCCTCGCGCAACTGGCGGCGTCGGCGTTGCTGTTGCGCGGCGACAGGGCGAGGCATCCGTGAGTTGACGTTTTGGCCAGGGAGCGCGGCCACGCGCCATCGGCCCTCACGGGATGCGTGACGCCAGGTCGCGCAGAACGCCCACCCAGTTGACGTCGCCAAACCGGGCGCCGAAGCGGATCAGCACGGCGTCGCGGTCCGGCGCGACGTAGATATACTGGCCGAGATTGCCCATCGCGAAGAAGCGCCCCGGCGCCTTGGCGTCGATCCACCACATGTCGCCATAGTCGAGGGAGCGCGCCCAATCCCTCGCCAGAGGGCTGGCCCCCGGGCGGGCGACCGCCGGGTCATGGCGGGTCCGAGGCCTCGACCCAGGCGCGCGGCGCGAGCTGGCGGCCCTCCCAGGAGCCGGGCCGAAGCCGCCATGCGCTGGATCAATTGGCGCACGGTCGGCGCTGGCCAAGGCGGCGCCCGCCCGGTTCGTCGCCCGTTGGCGGCGCCCTCGGCCGGGATGCGGCCGATTCGGCGGCGAGGCGCATTGCCGGAACAGCCGCTTTGAAGCTTTGCGACGGCGAATTGGCCGCCAAACGGAACGGCCGCCGGACATGAAGTCGGGCGGCCGTTTGCTTTGAATCAGGCGATCTTCAATCAGTTGCAGACGCGATGGCCAAAACGGTTGATCCAGCAATGATGACGATACCCGTAGCCGCCGACGCAGGCGCCCACCGGCCCGACATGCGCGCCAAGCAGGCACCCGACATTCTGGACGTCGGACGCCGCATAGACGCCGGCCGGGGCCGGGGCCATCGCGGCCTGGACAGAGGTCGGAGCCAGGAACATAAATCCGGCGGCGACGAGCGAAGCCAACGACCCGCCCAAAAATTCACGTGACAGCATGGTTTCATTTCCTTTGAGGTTTAGCCCACAGGCCGAGAGAACCACAGCGAAGATGAACGGGGGATGAGTTTGCGGCGGCCGCGCCGCGGGCGACGGGATCAGAGACGGGCTAAGGAGCGTCGGAGTGCTCTAAGTCGGCGCCCGCCGCCGGACAGCCGCCTACCGCCCGCTTCCCGGCGGATCGAGGAAGCGCTGCACGAACACCAGGTCGAGCCAGCGGTCGAACTTGCGGCCGACCTCCCTGAAATGGCCGACGCGCTCGAAGCCTAATCGTTCGTGGAAGCGCAGCGAGCCGTCGTTGGCGGCGTCGACCGCGCCGATCATCACGTGCTTGCCGAGCGCCGCGGCGAGCGGAAACAGCGCCGCGACGAGATCCCGGCCGACGCCCCTGCCGCGCGCATCCGCGCCGACGTGGACGCTGTGCTCGACGCTGTAGCGATAGCCGGCCCAGGCGCCGCGGAATTCGCCAAACGAGGAAAAACCGAGCACGCCGTCGCCCTCGGCCGCCACCAGCACCGGAAATCCGCGCCGGCGCCGCTGTTCGAACCATTCGGTCCGTTCGGCGAGCGCGACCGGCTGCGTGGAATAGACCGCCGTCGAGGCCGCGATCACCTCATTGTAGATCGCTAGGATTTGCGGCAGGTCGCGGGGCTCGGCGTCGCGTATCGGCATGGCGCTGGTCTCCGCTGAAGGCCCAAGGCGATCGTCTATGACCTTTCGAGCCCGGCGAGCAAGGCGCGCAAGGTTTCGATCGTCGAAACGTCCGCTTGGCCGTCGACGCGCGCGGGGCGGAAATGCCGTTGAAAGGCGGCGACCACGTCGCGGGTCTGCGCGTCGTAGACGCCGGTGATCGCCAGGCCATAGCCGTAGAGCGCGAGCATCGCCTGCAGCGCGCGAATGGGCGGGCCCTCCTCGCCGCGCGCGAATGTCCGGCCCGCCGCGACGGCGGAGGGCGCGGCCCAATGGCCGATCCCGACGCGCCACAGCGCATCCCACGGAAATCTCTCGCCTGGATCGCGTTTGCGGCCGGGCGCGATGTCGGAATGGGCGAGAACCCGTTCGGGGGCGATCGAAAAGCGCGCGCCGATATCGCTGAGCAGCGCGATGAGGCCGTCGATCTGCGCGTCGGGAAAAGGCGGCGGGTCTTCGCCCGGCAGGCTGTGGCCGGGATTGACGATCTCGACGCCGATCGACGCGGAATTGAGATCGCTTTCGCCCTTCCAGGCGCCGCGCCCGGCATGCCAGGCGCGCCGGTCCTCGGCGACGAGCTGAACGACCCGTCCATCCTCCCACACGAAATAATGCGACGAGACTTCGGAGGCCGGATCGCACAGCCAGGCCAGGGCCTGCGCGCCGGTCGGCATGCCGGTGTAATGCAGGATGACGGCGTCGGGGCGAGCGAAGGCGCGCCGCTCGCCGTGATTGGGCGAGGCGACGAATTCCGTCGCGACCCGACTGTCGGGGATGCGCGCGCCGTTCATGCGGCGCCGTCCGGTTCTCGATTGCCGCGACGCCCGCGGGCGGCCGCGGCGCGGACGGGCTTTACTTGGGGCACACCGGATTGCCGTTGTAGTCGTAAGTGGGCTTGGCGCATTTGGGCTTGGGCGGCGGGCCAGCGTTCGGCGGACCGGGGCCGGGGCCGGCGTAGGCAGGACCGGGGCCGGCGTATCCCGGAGGCGGGGGTCCGTCATAATAGGGTCCGGGGCCGTAATAGCCGGGTCCCGGGCCATAGTCGTAGCCGGGCCCCGGGCCATAATAGCCCGGAGGCGGCGTCGCCGCCGCGCCGAGCGCCGCGCCGGTCAGCGCGCCGATCGCGCCGCCGACCAGGGCGCCGCCGGGTTTGCCGGTGGTCGCCGCACCGATCAGCGCGCCGGCAGCGCCGCCGAGAACCGCACCGCCCGACGCGTTCTGGCCCTCGGGCGTATAGCAACCCGCCACGGGAAGCGCCAAGGCGAGCGCCGCGCAAAGATGAATGAGCCTGTGCATCTTCAAACTCCGATTCCGACGCGCCGAACGGGGCCGGTCCGCGAAAGCCGCCATATCAGCATGGGGAAAGTGAACTGGCCGTGAGTTTCCGGCCCAATTAGGGCGCGCGCAAGGCCGCGGCGCGGCGGCGGGCGCATGCGGAAACCGGGATCGGCCAATTCCTTATCTGGCTTTCCAATATTATGCCCCGCCGCCGCCATCTCGGCGCCAAAGCCGCCGTTCCCGAAGCTCAGTTTCGGCTATGGAACGCGAAATCCGCCGCGAGGCCCGCGAGCGCCCCGGTGTCGAGGCCGTCGAGCGTCAGCGTTTGGAGCGTTTGGCCATTGTGGCCATGCGGGACGGTGATCAATACGTCGCTTCCCGAATTGGTCGCCGCCGACAACAGCGCGTGGAAATCCGCGAAGTCCGCCGTGACGAGCGAAATCGTGTCGTGCCCCGCGCCGCTGTCGTGGCTCGAAAAATCGGTGATCGTGTCGGCGCCGAAAACCGCGTGCAGCACGAACTTCTCGTCCGATCCGCCGCCCGTCATCACGTCGTCGCCATGGCTGACCAGCCTCACGCCGTTGGCCTCCCCGGTGATTTGCAGGCCGCCGTTCTGGAGTTCCGCGGTTTCCCATTGCAGCGCGCCGCTCGCGTCGTCGTGGAGCTGACCGACAAAATAGCTCTCGCCGGGCGCATCGGTCACGTCATAAGTGACGCCGGTCAGCGCGCCGGATTT
>JBEKSH010000429.1:0-3881 GCA_049517235.1 Roseiarcus sp.
CGCGCCGGCAATGCTGCGCAGCGTTTCCTTCAAGAGTGAAAGTCTTCTTTCCGGGCTCTTTTCCTCTCGCCAATAGGTTGTCGTCTTGCCAACCTTGTAGCAGAGGCGCTCGTTAGCCTTCATCAAGCGCAGGAGCGCTGGATGCGGATAGACTTCCGCAATCGATCGCGCGGCGGACACGGGCGGCGATGTCACGAGCACATAGCCTCTCGCCTCGCATGCCATACGAAGCTTAGTGCTCACGTCGCCGGGACGATTTTTCGATGGCGAATGCGTCGCGCATTTCGCTGCACCGAAGCGACGTGAAATCGCCTCATCGGATTTTCGGCGACCCTCGATCCTCTTCCTTGACAGTGGCATGTCGACGGCGACCAGATCAGGCAGTCGGCCCAGGGCGCGCTCCGCGCAACGGAGCGCAAAGTCCGCGCCTTTCCCCTCCCCGCCGTTAAGCCCACATGCTTCGGCGAACCTTTGAAGGTTCGGCGCGGCGGCCCTCAGCCGCCACCCCCCGGCGCGCTTTTCGACCAGCGCATAACCGCTGGCGTTGCTTTCCGTCCAAGCCGCATCGATTCCGAATACGGCGATCATGACGCCTTACGCCTGACTATCAGCAGCCAACGCGGTCTTGAGGTCCGGCGCCCTCGCCTCCTCCGCCAGGGCGTCAAGCGCCTGCGCCATGCCGGCCGCGCGCTGGTCGTTGGAGCCGAGCCGGCGGATCGAAACGCTGCGCTCGACCGCCTCCTTGCGCCCGACCACCAGCAGCACGGGAACCTTGGCGAGCGAATGTTCGCGCACTTTATAGGTGATCTTCTCGTTGCGCAGATCGCCCTCGACATTCAGGCCGCGTCGGCGCGCCTCGCCGATCAGTTCCAGCGCATAATTGTCCGCTTCTTGCGTGATCGTGCACACCACGATCTGCAGCGGCGAAAGCCATAGCGGGAGATGACCGGCGTAGTGCTCCAGCAGGATGCCGGTGAAGCGCTCGAGCGAGCCGAAGATCGCGCGATGCAGCATGACCGGCGTCTTCTTTTCGGATTCGGCGCCGATATAGAAGGCGCCGAAGCGGCCCGGCATGCTGAAATCGACCTGCAACGTGCCGCATTGCCAGTCGCGCCCGATCGCGTCGGTCAGCACATATTCGAGCTTGGGGCCGTAGAAGGCCCCCTCGCCCGGATTGATCGAGGTTTTCAGGCCGGAGGCGGCGATGCGCTCCAGCACGGCGCCCAGCGCCGCCTCGGCCTTGTCCCAGCTTTCGTCGGAGCCGACGCGCTTTTCCGGCCGCGTCGACAGTTTGACGACGACGTCGGTAAAGCCGAAGTCGCGATAGATCGACAGGATGAGGTCGTTGACCCCCATCGACTCGTCCATGATCTGCTCTTCGGAGCAGAAAATATGCGCGTCGTCCTGGGTGAACGCGCGCACCCGCATCACCCCATGCAGCGCGCCGGACGGCTCATAGCGATGCACGATTCCAAACTCGGCGATCTTCATCGGCAGGTCGCGATAGCTCTTGAGGCCGTTCTTGAAAATCTGCACATGGCCCGGGCAGTTCATCGGCTTCAGCGCGAAGACGCGTTCGTCCGCCGTCGTGGTGATGAACATGTTCTCGCGAAAATTCTCCCAATGGCCCGACGCCTCCCATAGCGCGCGATCGAGCACCTGCGGCGTGTTGACCTCGATGAAGCCGGCCTTCTGCTGGCGCCGGCGCATGTAACCGATCAGCGTCTGGAACAAAGTCCAGCCCTTGGGGTGCCAGAACACCGTTCCGGGCCCCTCTTCCTGGAAATGGAACAGGTCCATTTCGCGCGCGAGCTTGCGATGGTCGCGCCGCTCGGCCTCCTCGATCTGCTTGAGATAGGCCGCAAGGTCAGGCTCGTTGGCGAAGGCGGTCGCGTAGATGCGCGACAGCATCGGCCTGGCGGAATCGCCGCGCCAATAGGCGCCCGCCACTTTCATCAGCTTGAACGCCTCGCCGACCTTGCCCGTCGAGGTCATGTGCGGCCCGCGGCACAGATCGAGCCATTCGCCCTGCGCATAGACTTTCAGCGGCTGATCGGCGGGAATCGCATCGATCAGTTCGATCTTGAACGCTTCGCCCTTCTTCTCGAAGAAGCTCTTGGCGGCGTCGCGGCTCCACACCTGCTTGGTGAACGGGCGGTCGCGCGCGATGATCTCGCGCATGCGCTTTTCGATCGCCGGAAAATCCTCCGGCGTGAACGGGGTTTCGCGGAAAAAGTCGTAGTAGAAGCCGTTGTCGATCACCGGCCCGATCGTCACCTGGGTCCCCGGCCACAGCGATTGCACCGCTTCGGCCAGGACATGCGCGGCGTCGTGGCGGATCAGTTCGAGGGCGCGCAGGTCTTCGCGCGCGATGAATTCGATCGTCGCATCGCTGTCGACGGGATCGGTCAGGTCGCTCAAAACCCCGTCGCGGATCATCGCGACGGTGCGTTTGGCGAGCGAGGGGGAAATGGATTTGGCGATGTCGAGGCCGGAAATCCCGGCCTGAAAGGCGCGCCGGCCGCCGTCCTTGAAGGTAACGTCGATCAAAGAATCCTCCTTGCTCACTCGCCGATACCAATCGGCGTAAGCATGATGGGAAAGGGCCGTATAACGACGCAGCGAGACGAGGGCAATGGGGAATGATGCATTGCGAATAGCCCGGCAATCGCGGGGCCTATTTCGGTGGAGCCGGATCGCCTTGACGCAAGGCGACCGATCGGTGAAGATTTCGGCTCCACAAATGGGGAGGACGCCATGTTGACCCGCCGCGGCTTCGCCGCCTGCGCGCTTTGCGCCGTCGCAGGATTTGTCGCCACGGGCGTCGAGGCGCAAACGCCCGGCCTGAAACGCACAATCCTCAGTCAGATCGATGGTCCGGTCGACGGCTATGTCACCGTCAGCGTCCGAGTCGAAATCGAGCCGGGCGCGACGGTCGCCCGCCACACTCATCCGGGCATCGAATCGGGCTACGTGATCGAAGGCGCGACCGAACTCAGCGTCGACGGCCAGGCGGCGCGGCAATTCCAGCCGGGCGACGCGTTTCAGGTCCCTGCCTATACTCCGCACAGCGCGAAGAACGGCCCGGCCAAGACGACGCTCGTCAACACCTATGTCGTCGAAAAGGGCAAGCCGCTCGCCTCGCCGGCGTAAAAGCTCAGGGCGCCGGACCGCGCCAGTCGGCATAGCGCCACGGCGCGAACCAGCGCGCGCCGCCGGGCGCCTGCTCGGGCGGCGGGTCATAGCCGGAACCGCCATAGGGGCGGCATCGGCAGACCCGGGCGAACCCCATCCAGCCGCCCGCCCACAGGCCGTGGCGGGCGATCGCCTCGTCGGCGTAGTGCGAGCAGGTGGGAAGATAGCGGCACTGACGCCCGATCAGGGCGGAGAGCGTGAGCTGGTAAAGCCGGATCAGCCCATGCGCGACGCGGCGCGGCGCCAGCCCGATCGCGCTCATTGCGCCGGCGCCAGCGCCGCCCTGTCGGCGGCGATCTGACCGAGCGCGTCGACCACCGCGTCGAAGGTCAGCAGCGTCGAGGCGTGGCGCGCCTTGTAGCCGCGCACCGGTTCCAGCGCGGCGAAATCCGCCCATTTGCCGGACGGCGGCGGGCCGTTGTCCTTGAGCATGCGATACATGACCGCACGCAGTTCGACGAGTTCGGCCGGCGTCGCGCCGATGACGTGGCGCGCCATCAGCGAGGACGAAGCCTGGCCGAGCGCGCAGGCCTTCACGTCATGGGCGAAATCGCTGACCCGCCCGTCGTTCAGCGAAAGATCGACCACCACGGTCGATCCGCACAGCCTGGAATGGGCCTTGGCGCTGGCGTCCGCCGCCGCCAGCCGGCCAAGGCGCGGAATGTCGGCGGCCAATTCCAGAATGC
>JBEKSH010000430.1:0-3878 GCA_049517235.1 Roseiarcus sp.
ATACCCGACTTGAACAGTAAACGGGTCTTCGCGCTCGCAAAGCATTGATATTGTTGAGGACGGTTAGACATTTTCTCAAGATGTAGTGTCACGTTTGCATAATATTTCGGCTTGATATTGGGTTTCGAGTCGGATTCTGTGGTGCTCTCATTGAGGGCGCCATGTTCTTCCGACTCAAGAAGTCCGGCGAACGCAGCTACGTGCAGATCGTGGAGAACAAGCGCGAAGGCGCCGCCGTGCGCCAGACCGTGATCGCCAATCTCGGCCGCGCCGACGAACTGGCGGCCTCCGGCGCGCTCGCTTCGCTCATCGCCTCGGGCGCCAGGCTCACCGATCAGGCGCTGCTGATCAGCGCGCTCGGCGAGGACGCCGAGGGCGCTCTGTCGGTTGCGGCCAAGCGGATCGGCGGGCCGATGTTGTTCGGCAAGATCTGGGAGCGGCTCGGCATCGGCGCGGTGCTCGACGATTTGCTCAAGGAGCGCGCGTTCGAGTTTCCGGTCGAGCGAGCGGCGTTCGTCGCCACGCTGCATAGACTCTTCGTGTCGGGCTCAGACCGCGACTGCGCGTCGTGGATGGAGGATTACGACATTCCTGGCGCCGAGGGGCTCGACCTGCATCACTTCTATCGGGCCATCGCCTGGCTCGGCGAGGAGCTGGAGGAGAAGCCGGCCGACGCGCTGGCGCCGCGCTGCGTCAAGGACCTGATCGAAGAGAAGCTGTTCGACCGCCGCCGCAACCTGTTCACCGATCTCTCCGCGGTGTTCATGGACACCACGAGCCTGTCGTTTTACGGCGAGGGCGGCGCGACGCTCGGCGAACACGGCTATTCCAAAGACTACCGGCCCGACCTGAAGCAGATGATCCTCGGCCTCATCGTCGACGGCGAAGGCAGGCCAATCTGCACCGAGATGTGGCCGGGCAATACCGCCGACGTGACGACGCTTCTGCCGGTCGTCGACCGCTTGCGACGGCGCTTTTCGATCGGCCGGGTCTGCGTCGTCGCCGACCGCGGCATGATCTCGGCGGCGACCATCGCCGGGCTCGAAGAGCGCAAGCTCGAATACATCCTGGGCGCGCGCGAGCGCTCCGACGCCGTCGTGCGCAGGATCGTGCTCGAAAATGACGATCCCTTCGTCCCGCTCCTCGTCGAGCGCAAGGCGGGAGAGACCCAGCTCTTCATCAAGCAGGTGAAGGTCGAAGGCAATCGCTATGTCGTCTGCCGCAACGAGGAAGAGGCTGAGAACGACCGCAAGGATCGCGAAGCGATCGTCGCCGCGCTCGATGCGCAATTGAGGAGGGGCGACAAGGCGCTGATCGGCAACTCCGCCTATCGGCGGTATCTGCGCAAAGTCTGCGCCACGGACAAACGGTCCTTCGAGATCGACGCCGGCAAGCTCGCCGAGGAGGCGCGGTTCGACGGCATTTTCGTACTGCGCACGAATGCGAAGGTCACCCCGCTGCAGGCGGTGCTGCGCTATCGCGATCTTCTCCAAGTCGAGGACCTCTTCCGCAGAACCAAGGCGATCATGCGCACGCGGCCGATCTTCCATTCCTCCGACGCCGCCATCCGCGGCCACGTTTTTTGTTCCTTCCTGGCGCTTTCGATGCAGAAGCATCTCGACGATCTCTCGCGCGAAGCCGGCCTCGCGCCAGAATGGAAGGATCTGCTGCGCGATCTCGACCGCCTCGCCCAAGTGCGCATCCGCCATCGCAGCGCCGATTGGCTGGTGCGCACCGACGCCGCGCCTTCGATCACAAGCCTATTCCGCCGCGCCCATGTCGCCCTGCCGCCACGCGCCTGCCAGCCCCGTCCCCCGCCGCTCGCCCAACCCAAACCCGCACGAAAACGCCGCGGCCGCCCGAGGCGTAGTGCCACGCCGACTTGAATTTCGCCAAAACGCCAACACAATCAATCCCTTGCGAAAATCAGGTGTTCAAGTCGGGTGAGAGATGGGGGTTGATCCCCCGCGATCGGCTTGCAGGAGCGGGTCGCAAACCACCGTAAGCGGCGCTGGTCAAAAGCCAGGGTCGTGAGCGTTACGGAAAAGGCGCGGAAAGGCGTCAGGTAGGAGACAGGAAGGCGAACACCCGTGAACCGCCGTACAAGTGTCGAAAGTGCTCAGACGACGTCAAAACCGGTGAGTGATGTTGCGCCGGGATCAGTCTGGACGATGCCTGCTGACGGGCCAGACGACGTCCGGCATAGAGGCGGCGCGATCCTGTTTCAGGCTCTTGCGTTGAACTGCGGGAACCTTCGGCGGCGATGCCAAGCGAAAGGCCCAAGCCCGAAAAGCGAGGCCGACAGTAGCGAAGCGCCGCCAAGGGACGGAGCCGTCTGTAGTAGCGTCGAGACCGCTGTAATGGCGGAGGAGCGAAGGGACGGCGTCATCTGGCGGGCATGGGAGATCAACCGGGCGACCGGGAGGAATCTCGCATGACCTGCAAATCGTATGACATTCCCAAGACGCTGGTCTGGGAAGCATGGTTGCATGTGAAAGCCAATCAGGGAGCCGCAGGGATCGACGCGGAGACGATCGAGCGGTTCGAGACGAAGCTCGCCGCCAACCTGTACAAGCTTTGGAATCGGATGAGTTCCGGCAGCTACTTTCCGCCGCCGGTAAAGGCCGTGCCGATTCCGAAGAAGTCCGGGGGCGTGCGAGTGTTGGGCATCCCGACGGTATCCGACAGGATCGCGCAGACAGCGGTCAAGATGTGGCTCGAGCCACGGCTTGATCCGATCTTTCAGGGCGATTCCTATGGCTATCGGCCGGGGAAATCGGCGTTGGAGGCGATCGCCGTCACCAGACGCCGCTGCTGGGACCAAGACTGGGTGGTGGAGTTCGACATCCGGGGGCTGTTCGACAATCTCGATCACGGTCTCCTGATGACGGCTCTGCGCAAGCACTGTCAGGAACCCTGGATCCTGCTCTACGTGGAGCGTTGGCTGAGAGCGCCGATGCAAAGCGCAGAGGGACAGCTTCAGGCGCGTGACAAGGGCACGCCACAAGGCGGCGTCGTGTCGCCGATCCTGGCCAATCTATTCCTGCACTATGCGTTCGATCTTTGGGTGACGCGGCATCTCCCCGGCGTCCGGTTCGCCCGGTACGCCGACGACGCCGTGCTTCACTGCAAGAGCCGACGCCAGGCGGAATACGTGCTTGAGCGCATCCGCGAACGGTTCCATACCTGCAATCTCGAACTGCATCCGAACAAGACACGGATCGTGTATTGCAAGGACATCAATCGGACCGAGGAGAATCCCGACATCCAGTTCACCTTTCTCGGCTACACGTTCCGCCCCCGCAAGGCGGTGGACAAGTACGGCCGCGTCTATGTGAACTTCTCGCCCGCGGTCAGCCGCGACGCCCTCAAGGCCATGCGGCAGACGATCCGGGGATGGCGGGTCCAACTGAAGAACGACAAGAGCCTTGCCGATCTCTCGGCCATGCTCGGACCGATCCTGAGGGGATGGCAGCAATATTACGGCCATTTCCATGGCTCGGCGCTCAAGTCGGTCTGGCGGCGTGTGAACCGATCCCTGATCGGATGGCTGATGCGTAAGCACAAGAAGCTGGCGGGCCACAAAACGCGGGCTGCCGAAACGCTCAAACGGCTGGCGCAACGCCAGCCCGACGCATTCGTCCATTGGGCGATGGGCTATCTGTCGTAGGATGGATGATGGGAGCCGGATGAGTTGAGAGGTTCACGTCCGGTTCTGCGAGGGGCCGAAGGTGAAAACCCTTCGGCCTACTCACCCTTACATCCCGATGGCGCGCGGCTTTCTGTATCTCGTGGCGATCATCGATTGGGCCAGCCGCGCGGTTCTGGCCTGGCGGCTGTCGAACACGATCGACAGCGGGTTTTGCGTCGCGGCGCTT
>JBEKSH010000431.1:0-3873 GCA_049517235.1 Roseiarcus sp.
GGGCCTGAGCTTCCAGAATCTGGCGATCGTCGCCGGCGCCCTTTCCGTCGGCATCGGCTTTGGGCTGCAATCGATCGTCAACAATTTCCTGTCGGGCCTGATCCTTCTGTGGGAGCGCGGGATAAGGGTCGGCGACTGGGTGGTTGTGGGCGCCGAACAAGGCTATGTGCGGCGCATCAACGCCCGGGCCACCGAAGTCGAAACCTTCGACCGCGCGACGCTGATCGTGCCCAATGGCACGCTCGTTTCCGGCGTCGTCAAGAACTGGGTGCTTTCCGACCGGATCGGTCGAATCATCGTCAATCTCAATATCGGATTCGAGACCGATCCCGAGACCGTTCGCGAAATATTGATCGCCACCGCCAAGGGACAGGAGTCGGTGCTCGCGATCCCCGCGCCGCTCGTCCTGTTCGGCGAATTCGGCGACTGGGCGCTGAAGTTCCAGCTGATCTGCTTCGTCGACGAAATCGAAATGGCCGACCGCGTCAAAAGCGACATGCTTTTCGATCTCCACCGCCGGCTGAAGGAGGCGGCGGTGCGGGTGGCCTATCCGCGGCAGGAGGTGGACATGGGGGCGTCGCTGGAGGAGGCGCCGCCGAAGAAGAGCGGCGGGGGCTGAACCAATTGTGGAACCTTTCGGCGCTCCGGAGAGGTCGTTTTCTACGACTTTTGCCCTCGATAGGGACGAAAATGGACGCAATCGCGCTTCCGAACAGCCGCTAAACCGTTGATATTTGACTGCGGGAGCGGAAAGATTCGGCGCTGAATCGTGGAATATCAAGGACTTAACCTCGAATTTCCTTCCGCCGCGATGTTTTTCACCCGGGTTCGGCCCGATCGGCGCCCCCCAAATCACAAGACGCCTCCTGCCCGGTCTCTGCGAACCAGCCGCGCGCGATCGGCCCTGGCTCCGGACGGCGATTATGGTCTCACGGACAACCAGTGCGGGTCAATGATTTGTCACTCAATGCGCTTGTCATTCGGATGGCGCGCCCAGCTCGGCGCATGGCATTGTCGGCTATGATTTCTGAGGAGACCGCGATGCTCGATATGTCCATGGCAGGCCCACACGCTTGCGTCCCGTTCGGCGAGGCCAGCGATTATCCCGCCGTCAAGCGGGCGATCGAGTTCGTCGCGGCCCGTCGACGCGACCCGCCGTCGATCGAGGCCGTCGCCGAGCATCTCGGACTTTCGCCCTCGCATTTCCAGCATCTGTTCGAGCGGTGGGCGGGGCTGACGCCCGAGGCGTTCCTTCAGGCGATCAGGATCGAGCGCGCGCGGCAATTGTTGCGCGATTCCTCAAGCGCGCTCGATGCGGCCCATGGCGTCGGCCTTTCCGGCCCAGGCCAGCCGCGTGACCTGTTCGTCGCGCATGAGGCGATGACGCCCGGCGACTATCGCCGCGCGGGCCTGCGTCTGTCCTATGGTTTCCATCCCTCGCCGTTCGGCGAAGCGATCGTCGTGGCGGCGCCGCAAGGCCTCGCCGGTCTCGGCTTCGTCGACGACGGGGCGCGCGCCGGCGCGCTCGCCGACATGCAGCGGCGATGGCCGCTCGCCGCGCTCGTCGCCGATCAGGCCGCGACCGCGCCGCTCGCCGCGCGCGCTTTCGAGCCCGCGCAATGGCGCCCCGAGACGCCGCTGCGCGTGGTGCTGATCGGCGGCGATTTTGACGTGCGCGTCTGGGAGACGCTGCTCAGCGTGTCGATGGGCCGCGCGACGACCTATTCCGACATCGCCCGGCGCATCGGCAAGCCCAGGGCCGCGCGGGCGGTCGGCGGCGCGGTGGGGCGCAACCCGATCTCCTTCGTCGTGCCCTGCCATCGCGTTCTCGGCCGCTCGGGCGCGCTGACCGGCTACCACTGGGGCCTCGCGCGCAAACAGGCGATCATCGGCTGGGAGGCGGGGCGAAGGGCGGCCGGCGGATAAGGCCCAACGCCGACGGCCCGCGCGGACGAGCTATTTGCGCCTATTCCGACTGACGGAAATTGCGGATCCGATCGAACGACACCGCGATGATGATGAAGGCGCCGACGAACGTGCCTTGCCAGAACGCGCTGATGCCGAGCAGGCCCAGACTGTTGCGGATCACCTCGATCAGCGCCGAACCGACCAACGCGCCGAAAGCCGTGCCAACGCCGCCGGCCAGATTGGCGCCGCCGATAACCGTGGCGGCAATGACCTGAAGCTCTATCCCATTGCCCAGGTTGGTGGTCACAGCGCCGAGCCACCCCGTCTCGACAATGCCTGCGACGCCCGCCGACAAGGCCGAGATCATGTAGACGGCGACCTTGATCCGGCGCACGGGAACGCCGGTCAGGATCGCCGCATGCTCGTTGCCGCCGATGGCGAAGACATAGCGGCCGAACCTGGTCCATCGCAAGACGAAGCCGGCGATCAGCGTCAGCGCGACCGTGTAAATGACCGGGTTGGAGATTCCGAACAGCAGCGCGCCGCCGCCAAGAAAAAGCAGCTTGTCTTGGTCGGGGCCAAACTGGAAAACGACCGTGTTGTTGGAGGCGACCATCGCCAGCGAGCGTGAGAGCGACAGCATGCCAAGCGTGACGACAAACGGCGGAATGCCGAGATAGGCAATCAGCACGCCGTTGATCGCCCCGATGAGCAACGCGGTCGCGAGCGCCGCTGCGATGCCAATCTCGATGCTGTAGCCGGCATGCATGACCTCGGCGAGGATCATGCTGCATAGGCAGAGCACCGAGCCGACCGACAGGTCGATGCCGCCGCTGATGATGACGATGGTCATGCCCAGCGCGATGATGGCGGTGAAGGTGAAATTGCGCGTAATGTTGAAGAGGTTGTTCGCGGTCGCGAACGAGTCGGTGGCGAAGGTCAGAAATAGACAGGCGATGCAGACGGCCACAAAGACCCAGAAAGCCTGGCGCGAAGTCAGCCACCAGATCCAGTTCTCTCGGGCGGGTTGTGAGGGAGCGTCAAGCGCGCTTGCCATTGATAAAGCCTTCCATTCCCGTTAGGCGCCGCCGGCGATCCGGCGCTACAGAACGCTCTCGATCGCGCCGGTGATCAATCCCGTGACTTCTTCGGGCGAACTGGCGGCGATCGGTTTGTCGGCGACCTTTCGGCCCCGTCGCAACACCACGATGCGATCGGAGACGGCGAAGACGTCCGGCATGCGATGGCTGATCAAGATGATGGCGATGCCCTGGTCGCGCAACCGCCGGATAAGGCTCAACACCTCGGCCACTTGCCGCACCGAAATGGCGGCGGTCGGCTCGTCCATCAGCACGATCTTGGCGTCGGACAAGCGAGTCCGGGCGATCGCCACCGCTTGCCGTTGCCCGCCTGACATTCGCATGACGAGATCGCGCGGCCGCGTTTCCGATTTCAGTTCCGCGAAGATCTGGCCGGCGCGGCGATACATCGTCGCATAGTCCAGGACTTTGATCGGGCCGAGACCCTTCTGCGCTTCGCGCGCGAGAAACACGTTGGCGGCGGCGGTCAGATTGTCGCAAAGCGCGAGGTCCTGGTGGACGATCTCGATGCCGTGCTGGCGGGCTTCGACGGGCCGATGCAGCACGAGTTCGGCGCCCTCCATGCGCATCGTTCCATGGGAGGGGCGGAAATTGCCGGCGATGACCTTCACCAGCGTGGATTTTCCGGCTCCATTGTCGCCCATCAGCCCGACGACCTGACCCGGCTCCAGCACCAGCGAAACGTCGGTAACGGCCTGAATGGCGCCAAAATGCTTCGAAATATTCTCCAGTTCGAGAATCGCCATGGCGACCCATTCCCCCCACCGGCGAGCGCGCTTTCGCGGCGCTCGCCTTTGCCGGTTCGCGATCGGTGAAAATCCGCCCGACGCCCCAAATCGACCAATGGCTTACCCAGCCCTCACGG
>JBEKSH010000432.1:0-3870 GCA_049517235.1 Roseiarcus sp.
GAGCGCCAACGCCCCCGCTTGCCGAGCTCGATATTGTTGACGTGCGGGGCGTCGCCCTTCTTGAACAGGGGCAGCAGCTCGTGTTGCGAGCGATAGAGGCTGCCCATGCCGGCGTTGGTCTTGGCCCAGACGATGAGATTGAGCGGGGTCAAGCCGAGCTTGGCGGCCGCGGCGGCGACGGTTGGCGCGCCCCGCCAGTCGATGAAGGTGCCGAGGACGCCTCCATCGCAGAGGTGGGGAAGGGCGGCTTCGATCCAGGCCACGTTGAAGGCGAGGAATTCCTCGTCGCTCATTTCGCCGGAGGCCATCGCGAACTCGCGGTGCGCGCCGCCGGTGACATGGCCGGAGATTTTCACGTTATAGGGCTCGTCGGTCAGGACGAGCCGGGCAGGGGGATCGCCTTCCATGAGGCGGCGAAGCACTATCGGGTCGGTCGCGTCGCCGCAGATCAGACGGTGCGGCCCAAGCTGAACGATGTCGCCAAGGCGAGCGACCGCGGTCCTGCCGGTGCCGGTTTTCGGCACATCGACGGCAAACTGGACCGAGCGAGGAACTCGTACGCGGCAAAGTGTTCGCGGCAATGAGTTGGCTCGATCCCTCGTCGACTTCAGCGCCCGCGCGCAGCACGATGTAGGCTTTGGCCACCTCGCCTTTGACCGGGTCGGGCTGGGCGCCAACCGCCACAAGCGCGAGCGACGGATGCGACGCTCGATCTCGGCAGGATAGACAGCGGCTTCTCAACGATCGCCGGGACCCCCGCGGCGACCGCTTCGAGGCCAATTTGCACGTGAAGCGGGTTGGGCGTGGCGATGATGACGCCGTCCGGGCGATCCGCCGCCGTGAGGTCGGCGAAACTGGCGAACCATCGCGCCCCGAGTTGCTCGGCGACGCGGCTTCCGACGGGGGAGGGATCGACGACGGCCGAAAGGCTCGCTCGGGGCTCGCGTGCGATGAGTTCGGCGTGACGTTTGCCGATCATTCCTGCCCCAAGGACTGCGAGTTTCAGCGGTCGCATATGACTTTCACCAGGCTCCGCGGACGAGCGTAAGGTCTCATCGGCCGCTGACGACCGGGGCGAGGACGCGGGCCGCCGCTTCACGCGCGCGCCGCGCCACTTCCGCGGGTCCGACGGCGCGCGTCAGCGCCGCCATCGGAATCTCCAGCGCCACCGGGATATCTGGCGGCATGTGACGCATGATGGCGACGATATCAATCCCCCCGTCGCCCGGCAGGAGCCGCTCGACGCGCGCCGTAAAGATCAGGCCGTCGATAGTGTCCGGCTTTTCAGCCGACGCGTCGCAGAGATGCACGAACGGAAGCCGCGACGCCGGAAGCCGGTCAAGTTGGTCAAGCGTGCTGTCGGATCGGGCGAAATGCAGGGTATCGACCAGGACGCCGGCGTTCGCGCGCCTGGCCGCCTCGGCCACCGCCGCGGCGTGAGAGAGGTTTGGCGCGTCGGTCCACGGGAAGAATTCGAGAACCACGCCCAGCCCGCGGGGCGCGGCAAGATCGCACAGGGCGGCGAAGCGTTCGATCAGACGCGATCTTTCGGGATCATAGGCGGCGGCGATCAAATGTCTTGCGCCCAGCTCCGCGCCAGCCTCCAGGGCCGGCAGGAAACTGGCGACATCGGTTTCCGGCGCGAGTCGAAAAAACTCGATGTCAAGCACGCCAAGGCCGCTCCCGGCGAGGCGCGCCTTGGTTTCGCGCATCATCGCCTCGTCGCTCATCAACGGATAGGCGGCGCTCTGCGGCGTGGCGCCGATGAGACGAAGCCCGACATAGCGATAGCCGGCGCGGCTCGCGACGGCGACGACCTCCGGCGGCGGCAAGGACTGGACGATCAAGTGGGCGAGGGAGAAATCCGGGGTCACGGCGCCTCGTTTCACGTTGCACGCGATCGCGGCCCGATGGTCGCGTCTGGAATTCGGGGCGAACAGACGGCGAAAATTCGGCCGCAAGTCAAATAGCGCGCCGGCCCTCGTAATCAAAGTCGGAGGTCGCCTCGCGTACTGCCCGCACATCCGCACTGGCCGCGCGAAGCATGATCCCCGAGTCACTGCTCAGCACTACGAAGCGAAACCCCATATCTATCATGCGGATTGCATAGGCCGCAGTGCCATTGTGTAATCCGGCGTAAATCCCGCGCTTCTGGCAAGCCTTCAACACCGTTTCGTAGTGCCTAAGTATCGCCGCCTCCTCCCGGTCGATTGCCGGCGGCAGACCCATTGACATGCCAAGATCGCCGGGGCCGATGTAGACCGCGTCGATGCCGGGAACGTCCAAGATGGCATCGATGTTAACAACCGCCTGCTCCGTTTCGATCATAGGCATGCAAATTACATCGTTGTTGGCCGTCTTATAGTATGTCCCCGCCTCGCCGTAGATGCCCGCTCGGATTGGGCCGTGGCTCCGCGCGCCAAGAGGCGGATAGCGCATGGCGGACACCAGCGCCCGTGCCTCCGCGGGCGTGTTAATCATCGGACAGATAATGCCCATAGCGCCGCCATCGAGGACCTTACCGATGATCCCTGGCTCGTTCCAGGGCACGCGCGCGAGTGGAACCGACCCTTCCGCGGGTAGGGCTTGTAAGCAGCCTATCAGAGACTGATAATCCTGGACGCCGTGCTGCATATCCACGGTCAATGCGTCGAGCTAAGCTTGAATCTGGGTGATGGGTCGGATCATGCGGCGTGTTGTGCCGGCGTTTCGACGATCTCCACACCGTCGCGGAATCTGGCGCCCTGGACGACTTTGGGCAAGAGATTTTCTCCCTTCAACTTTCGCCATGTTTTGGCGGCGGCGGCGACCAACTTGAAGACCATCAGTCTTGCGGTTTTCGGCGAAAGCGCTCCTTTCGTGCGCACGGTCCGGTGACGCACCGTGGCGAAAACGCTTTCGATCGGGTTCGTGGTCCGCAAGTGGACCCAAGCCCAGGCGCTCTTTGACAAGATCGCGCTCGAATGCCGCCGCCAAGGCGCTGACCGATGCCTGCCGGTCTGTCATCGCCATCAATCGGATAACCAAGACAGAGGGCGAGAAGGGGGGCTGCACTGCCCGCTTGCGCGCCGCGCGTGAAACGGTGTCGGCGGGTGACCCGTCGCATCGGGGCGGTTCACACTCGCAGCGCCATCCGATAGGGCGCCGGAAAATCTCGCGCTCCAACGCCGACGACGACCGCTTTGATCGCGAGCGTCTAGAACGGCTGTTCTTTATGTTGCAGGACAGCTGGCAAGTGGTTCGTCCACCGGTTGCGCATATCGAGAAAACCCAAAAAGTGGACCATGGAATCGACTTGGTCGGCATACTTCGAAAGCGGAAACGCCGCGATTTCAGCTTCGAAGGTCTCGAGCCAGGGCGCGCTGACCGGCAGATACACGCGCTCGCGTTCGATCTTGGGCGTCTGGACTATTGCCCGCTCGACCTTGCCAAGCTTGGGCTCGACCGGTTGCATCCAGAGCGTCGTTCCCTCGCGCCTTAGGAGATCATTCCCGATCGCCTTGCCGATGCCGGAGACTTCGAGGACGACGGGGCCAACGTTGTATTTCTTGCGCATCGAAACTATTTCAGGTTCGATCTGATATAACTGCAAACGCTTCCGAAATACGTCGAGCAAGTAGAGCTTCTGGCCTATGATGCCCCAGGTCGTGCATACGGTGAATGCGGCGGTCTCGGTGTCGCCGACCGCCGGATCCCAGCTCTGCGCGATCAAATCATAGTACTTTGGCCGCTGTTCGTAGCGCTGAAAGTACTTCAGCTTGAATAGGTTGCCGCCGGGTGGCATCGGTCGCTGGAGTATTTGAGCGTTGAAACCCGCTTCGCCGAGGTCGAGGCGCTGTTGGTCGAGCACCGCGCGGCCAAACACCTCCG
>JBEKSH010000433.1:0-3869 GCA_049517235.1 Roseiarcus sp.
TGTCGATATCGATTGCGCGGTCGATCCGGAAGACGCCCCGCGCGACGACGACTATTCAAAAGCCTTTTGCCGCGGCGCCTTGTTCGACCTCGCCGCCGAGGTGTCGCAATCTGGTCCATTCATGCCCATCGAGGCCCCAAGGCGATCGCATAGCGCAACAAGCGCTCGCTCGATTTTCGTCCGTGTCGGAGATTTGCGCTCAGATTCGCCGGCCTTCAGCCCGCATCGCCTCAGCGACCAATCGCGGGGGGATTGAAGTGGAACGCGTTCGAAGCGCCAGCATCGCCTTTTCGCTCGGAAGCAATGTCGGGAACAAGGCGGCCAACCTCAGGAACGCGCTCGCGCGGCTGGGCAGCGAGCCCCACATCGAAATTGACGCTGTATCGCACTTTTACCAGACGGAACCATGGGGCAAGTCGGATCAGGACTGGTTCGTCAATGCCTGCGCCACGGGCCGAACGAGCCTGCGGCCGCGCGACCTGCTGCGGCGTTGCAAGGCGATAGAGATTCAGATCGGACGCACGCCAGGTCCCCGGTGGGGGCCGCGCGTCATCGACATCGACCTGTTGTTCTTTGGCGACGAGGAGTTTCGCAGCGACGATCTGACTTTGCCGCATCCAGAAATGTTCAACCGCGCGTTCGTCCTGGTGCCGCTGGCCGAAATCGCTCCCGATCGATTGGTGGCCGGACGCCGCGTCGGTGACGCCGCCGAACTCCTGCAACGCTCCACCGACGAGGTCGTCCGATTGGACGATCCGTATCGATAGCTCGGCTTGGGCAATACAGCGCAACGATCGCAGCGCCGGCATCCCGGGGACGGCTCTCGCCGGGGCGCCGTCACGCCGGTGCGGCCGGATATTTTTGCGGCTGTTAGGCGGGAAGAAGAAGCGGCGCGTTGACGGCTATGACCGCAGTCCTCGAATGAAGGCTGGATTGACGGGCCGTCGCCAAGTGGCGGCGCTTCGCGCAAGGGCGCGTTCGCGGAGCCGATCCTAGGCCGCCTGCAAGGCCTGGCGGCCATCGATGGGCCGAAATGTCTGGGCCGAAATATCTTGCCCGGAGCCGTCCAGGGCGCCAGACTTCGCGACCGCGCCGAAGTCGTCGAAGCGTCGGCGCAATTGCCGCGCGATCGAACTCGTCATCCGGATTCGAGCTCGAATCGTCGCTTCACCCGGGTGCGATGAAACGGAAGACGCGTCGATGTGGCATCGAGAGCTTGACCCGATCGAGGCGATCGACGCGGCCGAGCGCCTGTCCTCTCTGCGCGGGATGGCGTTTCTCGACAGCGCAATGCGTCATCCAGTCCTCGGTCGCTATTCCTATCTGGCCGTCGAGCCGTTCGGGACTTTCGTCGTGCGCGAGGGCGCGGCCACATGGAACGGAGCGCCGCTCGAGGGACCGCCGCTCGATGTCCTACGCGCCCTGCTCGACCGCTATCGCTGCGAACCGGCGCCGGGGCTCCCCCCTTTTCAAGGCGGATGCATCGGCTATTTCGCCTATGAATTCGCGCGCCGGCTGGAGACTTTAATGGCGCCCAAATGCAATGGGGCGCAATGCGACGAAGTCGGACTACATTTTTACGACGTCGTCCTCGCTTTCGACCATCAGCAGGGACGCTGCTGGCTTGTGGCCTCCGGCTTTCCCGAAATCGACCCCGGGCGCCGTGAGTTGCGCGCCCGCGCGCGCCTCGACCAGGTTTCCCGGCAGCTCGAGCGGCGGCCGGAGCCCATTCGCGCCGCTCGGGGAGCGGAAGACGCAATCGCATGGGAATCCAATTTCTCGCGTCAGACTTATATGGCGGCCGTCGAGCGCGTGAAGGAATATATCCTTTCCGGCGACATCTATCAGGCCAATATCTCGCAACGGTTTGTGGCGACTCTGCCGGCGAATTTCGAACACTGGAGCTTCTATCGAAAGCTCCGGCGGGAAAATCCCGCGCCATTCGCCGCCTTCCTTTCCTTCGACGGCCTGTCGCTGGCCTCAAGTTCGCCCGAACGCTTCCTCCGCCTCCAGGACGGGCGCGTCGAGACCCGCCCGATCAAGGGGACGGAGAAGCGATTCGCAGATCTTGAGCTGGACCGATCGGCGGCGCTGCGATTGCAAAACTCGGAGAAGGACCGCGCCGAGAATATCATGATCGTCGATCTCATGCGCAATGACCTGTCGCGCGTCTGCGCGCCTGGAACGGTCGAAGCGCCGCTCCTTTGCGCGCTGGAAAGCTATGCCTCGGTCCATCATCTGGTGTCGGTCGTGACTGGACGCTTGCAAGACGATGCCGACGCCATCGATCTCTTCCAGGCTTGTTTTCCCGGCGGATCGGTCACCGGCGCGCCAAAAATACGATCGATGGATATTATCGCCGAATTGGAGGAGCAAGCGCGCCAGGCCTATTGCGGCGCCATCGGCTATCTCGGCTTCGACGGCAATCTGGACACCAATATTGCGATCCGGACCGTCATCTTGCGGGGGCGCACGGCAATCTTCCAGGCCGGCGGCGGCATAACGCTGATGTCCGACTCGGCGCAGGAGTATGAGGAAACGCTGGCCAAGGCGCAACGCATCTTCGCCGCGTTCGAGGGCGAACCTTTCGCCGACCGATAGGACCTTGCGACGAACACATGCTCCTGATCATCGACAATTACGATTCGTTCGTTTTCAACATTGCGCGCTACTGCGAGGAACTAGGCCAGAAGACGCGCGTCGTGCGCAATGACGCGATCACCCTTGACGACATTCGAACGCTGAAACCGACATCGATCATCATCTCGCCCGGACCCCGCACGCCGACGGAAGCGGGAATTTCCGTTCCCGTCGTCGCCGAACTGTCCGGACTGATCCCGATCCTCGGCATCTGCCTTGGGCATCAATGCATAGGCGCGGTGTTTGGCGGCGCGGTCGTCAGGGCCAAGACGCCCATGCACGGCCGAGCGTCTATGATCACCCACCACGGACGGGGGCTTTTCGTCGATCTGCCGACGCCCTTGCGGGTCGGCAGATACCATTCGCTCATCGTGGAGCGGCGAGCGTCCATGCTGCAGACGCTGAGAATTGACGCGATAACGGAAGACGGCGAACTGATGGCGATTTCCCATCGGCGGCGCCCGACTTTCGGGGTGCAGTTCCACCCGGAATCCATTCTGACCGCGCACGGTCACGCCCTCCTTGGAAATTTCTTCAAGGCCGCGGAGCGATGGTCGCTTGTCCGCCTTGCTGAACGATCGGCGCAACGACGCGCGGACGGCGCCCGCTGATCAGGGCTTGTATTGCAGTGGCGGTTTGATCGTGGGCACGGTCATGTGTCCGGCTTGCAAGATCGACGCCGACGTTGCCGCAAGAAGCTTGGAGGTCAGGAGAAACCAGCGCGAAGGCGGGCTGATGCGCAACGTTCGCATCCCGTCAGCGATGGGCGGCGAGGAACGGCGAGGCCCGGAATTCTTCGACAATGCGGGCGATCGTTTCCTCGCTGCGCGCGCCGCGCGGGGGTTGCAGGCGAACTTCGGCGATGACCCTCGCCGGAGGGCCGGAGAGAAAGAACAGCGAATCGGCCAATTGAACCGCTTCGTCGAGATTATGCGTGACGAGCAAGGTGGTGACTCTTTCGCGTTGCGTCAGGGCGGCTAGCTCCTCGCGCAGCCGCGCCGCGACGGTGGGGTCGAGCGAGACGAACGGTTCGTCGAGCAGCAGAAAATCCGGTCGGACGGCGAAGGCCCGGGCGATGGCGGCGCGGCGCGCGAGGCCAAGCGAAAGCTCTCCGGGGTAGCGCGACATATGCGCGCCAAGCCCGAGCGTGGCGATCAGGGGTTCGAGATCGGTCGCCGCCTCATCGGCGGGCAAGACGAGGCGTATGTTCTCGGCAACCGTGCGCCAGG
>JBEKSH010000434.1:0-4301 GCA_049517235.1 Roseiarcus sp.
ACGCCGACAGGATCGAGCGGAGCGGCGTCGCTCTTGTGATCATGCTGTGGCCGGCGATGGCGGGCCTGGCGGCGCGCGGGCGCGACGGCCTGGCGCGACTCCTGTTGATCCTGGCGGCGGCGTACGTCTTCGCGATTGGGGCGCCGGTCACCGCCGCGGCCTTGTTCGTTGGCGTTCTCGCGCTTTCCTTCGCCATTTCCGACGTCAAGCGCGCCATCGTCGACCTCGGCCTGCTGGCGGCGGCGATCGTCGTCCTTTCGCCGGCGGCGCCCGCCATTGCGCCGGCGTTGGCGCGGTGGTTCCTGCACGCCAAACTGTCCAGCCTGCCCGGACCGTTCGCGCCGCTGGCGGGCGCCGCCGACATTGTGCTGCATGAGCCGCTGCGGCTCTTCACCGGTCACGGCATCGACACCGCCATCCGAGGCGTGGAGGCGGGCTTTGATACCCGCGCCCATTCCCCGCGTCGTGCTGTTCGAGATTTGGTATGAACTCGGGATCATCGGCGCGCTGCTCGGCGCGGCGCTCGCATGGCTCGGGTTCCGCGCGCTCGGCGCCACGGGAGCCAAGGTCGCGCCTTATCTCGTGGCCGCCTTCGCCTGCGATCTTACGCTGGCGTTTCTGTCCGAGGACTTTTCGCAAATGTCATGGGTGACTTTGCTGGCGGTCAGCGCGGTCGCCGCCGGCGCGGCGGTGCGCAGCCAATATCGCACCAGGCGTCCCTCCGCCCTGGGGCCGCAAGCGCCCGCGTGATCAGGCTTTCCAAGTTTGCTTCACGCCGCTCGCCGGCGATATCGATCGCGTCTAAAACGGATGATACTGAAACATCCATGTCTCGGTGAGGGTCTCGCCATTGGCCTTCAGGAAGCAGCGCAATTCGATGGGATCGGCGCCCTCGACCGCGAGGTCGAACTGAGCGCGCCAATGGCCGGGGACGTCGTCGGGCACCGCTTCGACGAGCCGGTAAGCGGTGAACGCCCCGCGCGACGTGCTGATCACCGCCTCCGGCACGACCCCGAACGGAAGATCGGCGAGCGGGCCGCCGAGAAACTCGACCATGAATTTGCGCACGCCCTTGGGCCGCGGCAGGCCGGCCTGGCCGCCGTTGCCTAGCCGCGTGGCGACGCAGCGCCCCAGCTTCGAAGGATAGGGCTCGTCGGCGAGCCAATGCAGACGATAGCGAAGATTGACTTCCGCGTCGGCGGGAATCGGCTTCTCGGGCACCCACATGGCGACGACATTGTCATGGATTTCGTCGTTGGTCGGGATTTCGCAAAGCTGGATGGAGCCCTTGCCCCAGCCCTCGCCGTGCGGGCCAGGCAAAGGCTCGACCCACAGGCTGGGACGGCGATCATAGTAGACGCCGTCCAGGTAATGGTCGAAGACGCGGTCGCGCTGCAGCAAGCCGAAGCCGTGCGGATTATTGTCCGAAAACGCCGAGACCATGATGCGCGGCGGATTGTTGAGCGGGCGCCAGAGCCGCTCGCCGTTGCCGCTCCACATCGCCAGGCCATCCGAATCGTGCACTTCGGGGCGCCAGTCCACCGCGGTTTCCTTCTTGGTCTCGGAGAACCAGTACATCGAAGTCACAGGCGCAACGCCGAAACGCGAGACAGCGGCGCGCATGATCAGGGAGGCTTCGATGTCCATCACGACGCCTTTGCCGCGAATCATGTCGAAGCGATAGACGCCGACGATCGAAGGCCCTTCCATCAGCGCATAGATGATGACGTTGTCGGCGCCTTCGCTCGAATCGATGAAGAAATTGGTGAAGTCCGGGAATTCCTCGGGTCGATCCGGCACCGCGACGTCGAGCGCAATGCCGCGCGAGGAAAGCCCGTATTGCCGCAATTCGCCGATCGAGCGGAAATAGGCGGCGCCGAGGAACGCCACCCAATCGTTCTTGCGCCAGTCGAGGGCGCCGTCGCGCGCTTCCTGCAAACGAAAGCCGGCGAAGCCCGCGCCCTGCGGCAATCGCCGCGCGACGGAATCGGCGGGCATGTCGAAATACGACTGCTCGTAGATGATCTTGCGCGATTGGCCGCCTTCGACGACATGCAGATCGACGGCCTTCTGGAAGAACAGTCCGAGATGGAAGAACTCCACGGGAAAGCGGCCGGGGCCATCGGCGAACAAGGCATGATCCGTGCGAAATTTGATCTTGCCCCATTCCTCATAATTGATTTTCTGAACCACCTCTGGCGCCGGACGCGGCGGGCCGGCGTAGGGAGAGCGCGCCATTTCCCTGGCGCGCGCCTTCAGGCCCTCATAGGAAAACGCCGCCGGCTCCGCCAACTGCAGCGCTTCGGCGGCCTCCGCATCGAAGCCGGCGACGCCGGTGAGCCCGGCAGCCGAGGCTGCCGCGCCTTTCAACAGGGTGCGGCGATCAACCTTGTCGAACATGACAATCCTTTTTCGGGGGAATCGATTCACGGCTGCTTAGAGCATTTTTCGACCCTGTGGAATCGGGTTCCGGCAAGGAAACGACCGCGCGACAGATCTCCACCCGCCTCGCTGCATTACGGGCTGACGGGGGCCAAAGGCGCCGGAACGCCTGCATGTTGCCAGACCATGCCGCGGCGCCTATATCTTCTTAAAGGCTCGCGCTTACGCGAAGCTGTTGATGGATTGCTCCGACCAATGAGTCCCGACGGCCAGAATTATCCACCGATTTCGGCCATTTCCGTCGGCCTGTCGGGGCGCTGTCCCCGTTGCGGCGACGGCCGCCTGTTTTCGGGGTTTGTGAGCGTCGCGCCGCGTTGCGAGGTCTGCGGTCTCGACTATTCCTTCGCCGATGCCGGCGACGGGCCGGCAGTGTTCGTCGCGCTGTTTGGCGGATTTATCGTGCTGGGCGCCGCGCTATGGACGGAGATCGTCTATCAGCCGCCGATGTGGGTCCACATGGTGGTGTTCCTGCCGCTCACGCTCGTCGTCTGCCTCGGGCTGTTGCGGCCGCTCAAGGGCGTGTTGATCGCGCTGCAATATCGCAACAAGGCGGAACTCGGCCGGCTCGGGCCGTGATCGGTGTCCGCGCGGCGCTCCCTGCTGTGGCTCGCCCTGTTCACGTCGCTGGGTCTGGCGGGGCTCGTCGGCCTTGGCCTGTGGCAATTGCAGCGCCTGGCCTGGAAGGAAGCGTTGATTGCGCAGGTGGCGGAACGCGCCGCCGCGCCGCCGGTCGACGCGCCTCCGCCGGCCGACTGGGCGAGTCTTGCGCCGGCCGATTATGAATATCGCCATGTGCGCGTGACCGGCGTCTACGACTTCCCCCGCCAGATCCTGGTGTTTCGCGCGCTCGATCACCCGCGCGGCCGCTTTGGGGGGCCCGGCTATCTCGTGCTGACGCCGCTGCGTCTGGCCGACGGCGCCGACGTCGTCGTCAACCGCGGGTTCATTCCGTTCGACCAGAGGGACCGCTTCGCCGAGCCGAATGAGCGAGCGTCGGGGCCTGTCGTGGTGAGCGGGCTGATGCGCTCAGGCGAGCCGCGCAACTGGTTCACGCCGCCCGACGATCCGGCGCGCGGCCAATGGTTCACCCGCGATCCCGGCGCCATCGCGGCGGCGCTGAAGCTGCCGCGCGCGGCGCCCTTCACGATCGACGCCGACGCACCGGCGAGCCTTGGCGAGCTGCCGCAAGGGGGCGAGACGATCCTCGCCTTCCCCAACAACCACCTCGCCTACGCCTTCACCTGGTTCGGCATGGCGCTCGCCCTGGCCGGCGTGTCCGGCGCCTACGCCGTCACGCGGGCGCGCGCCTAGCGCGGGCAGATCCATGTCAAGGGCGATTCAAGATTGGACCCGCGCCTCGCCGACTCACAAAGCGAAGGCCGGGACGAAATGGTGGGCACGACAGGGATTGAACCTGTGACCCCTCCCATGTCAAGGGAGTGCTCTCCCGCTGAGCTACGCGCCCCGCTCCGACGCAGAGCCAGGCAAGGCCCCGACGCGAGAAGGTCGGCGGGGTATAGCGATTCATCGCCGGGTGCGCAACGCCGAAAATGGCCGCGCTTTCCAGGATCGCGCTATGGCCCGCGCGCCGCGGCGAGGATCGCGGAGGGCTGCGCGCGAGCCCCCGCCTGCACGATCACCGCGTAGGAATCCGCGCCGTCCAGATGGCCTTGCGAAAGATCGGCTTGCAGATCGAGCGCGGCGCCGTTCCAGTCGCCGATTTTGGTCATCGCGCGCACGACGTTGGAATAGGTCAGCGTCGAGCCGGCGTTTTCGCCGCGCTGCACGGCGACCGTGCGCGAACTGGCGAGCGCCAGCAGATAGACGCCGGCGCTTTGCGGCGTCGCGGCGCCGGCCGC
>JBEKSH010000435.1:0-3868 GCA_049517235.1 Roseiarcus sp.
GGGGACGTCTCGGATCGCGAGTCGGCAATGTTCGAGAGCCTGCTCCCACTGTCCCAAGTGGCTGTGAAGATGGCAGATTTCGTAGTCCCAGATTGGACGGGCCGGGTCGCGAGGGCTGAGCTTCATCGCGGTCTCGATCCCCGAGAAACCTTCGGCGGCGCGTCCAAGGAATACTCGCCAGTAACCGCTGGCGGCGTATGCCCCAGCGTAATTTCTGTCGATGTCGCGGGCAGCGTCGGCCTCCACGATCCCGGCCTCCCACTGCCGGTCCGGCGGCGTTCTGAGCCCGGCGATAACAATTGACTGATAGACCAGGGCTTTGACGAAATGACCAACCGCATTGTCGGGCTCCGCGGACAAGGCCTCATTCACGAGCTTCTCCGCCCGCTCGGTGTCTGCACGCGGGTCGACGCTCCAACCGAAGGCAATCTGGTCGGTCAGAGCGGCCGACAAGTCCACCTTCGCCCGCACGAGGTTCGGATCGAGGGACAATGCGCGCTCGAAGTCGTCGATCGCCTCCTTGTTGCTGGCAGGGGTGTATCGGAGCATTGTGATCAGTCCACGCATTGCAAGATCGACTGCGTCGGGATTGTCTGGCCGTTCGCGTATGGCGCGCAAGCTCTCCGCCCTGAGGAGTTCGATTCCGAGGGAATTCGCCAGCCGCGCCACGATGTCCACCTGCAATTGGCCGAGCTGCGCGCGCTGGCCATCAAAGCGGTCGGCCCAGACGTGCGCGCCTGTTTCGGTGGAGATGAGCTGCGCATTGACCGTGATCGCTTCGCCAACTCGCCGCACGCTGCCCTCCAGCGCGTAACGCACACCGAGTTCGCGTCCGATCTCCTTCACATCGACGGCCTTGCCCTTATAGGTGAAGGCCGTGTTGCGGGCGATGACGAAGCTGTCGTGAAGATGCGAGAGGTCCGTGGTGAGATCATCGGTAATGCCGTCTGCGAAATAATCCTGTTCCGGGTCGCTGCTCAGATTTGCGAAGGGCAGCACGACGATTGAAAGGTGCGGCGCGCTTGCGATCCGATCCTCGCCGCCTAGTGCGCCCATCATCCGCGAAGCGACACCGGAACGCCAAACATAGGCCCCTGCCGCGAGCACCGCGACAACGAGCAAGGCGGCGACTGCATGCCAAGGCTGCAAGAGGCCTCGCCGCTTCGTGGTGGTCGTCGGTTGCCTTTGCGCGGCCGTCTTGGGGTTCGCGGGAACGCCGACTTGCAGCGAATAGGCGCGGACCGGCTCCGCGATGTTCTTGAGCTGCGTCGGACCGAGATCGGTAATCGCGAGGTCGAGCCGCCCCTTCACTTGCCGATAGGCGTCCTCGGAAAGACAGATCATGCCGGGCTGGGCGATGCCCTCCAATCGCGCGGCGATGTTCACGCCGTCGCCCATCAGGTCGCCGTCGCTCTCCTCGACGACATCGCCCAGATGTATGCCGATGCGAAAGACAATTTGACGTTCTGGGGGAACGCCCGCGTTGCGCTCGACCATCGCGTTCTGAACTTCGATCGCGCAGCGCACGGCATCGACGACGCTACGGAACTCGACGATCGAGCCGTCGCCGGTGCGCTTGACGATGCGTCCCTTGTGAACTGCGATGGTCGGATCGATGAGATCGCTGCGCAGCGCCCGCAGCCGTGCCAGGATGCGATCTTCGTCCGCGCCGGCAAGACGGCTGTAGCCGACCACATCTGAGCACAAGATCGCTGCAAGTTTCCGGGTCTCGCTCATCGCGCCCCTCCGCCGCGATCGACACTAGCACGAAGACCCGCCAGAATCGTCCCGTTGAGAAAGGCAACCCCGACAGGCCGCTTTGGGTCGAAACGCGTCATTCAGCGGAGTTGGAATCCGCTCATTTCCGGCCTCGAATGTCGCGGTCAATCCGAAGGCGCTGCTGTTTCAGACCTACAGCCGCGCGACAGGCCAGCTCACGATCGCAACCCCCTGCCCTACCCGATTGTGCGGGGCTATCCCCATCTACGCACGCCCCGCCGACGTGCTGCTTCGTCGCCGGGTGCGATTCCTCGTAGATCGCCTTGCGGCGAGCTATGGCGCGGCGAATGGCGATTAGGTTGCTGTCGCAAAATTGCCGTGAGCGATTGCTACCGCACATCAGCCGCGACTTTTCTGCCCCCCAGCGCGTCGCGGTGAGGGCCGCCCTGCGAGTAGACCCCGCTCGGCGGCCCGTCTTTTTCCCCCGAGAATCTGATATCCTCTCGCTCATGAGCAAAGCGCCCTTCCGCACCGCAGAGGAAGCGCGCCAGTGGGCAATGACTCTTCGCCTTCGCCACATCACCGAGGACCGCCCGCGCGGCCTCCATCGGCTGACATAATCGTTGACGTGCGCCGCCGCCAGGAATGCGAAGGCTGGCGCGAAATTCGGATCGAATTCGGTCGCGCGCATTAGCAAGTCCTTGGCTTGCGCGTTGGACAGCTTCCCACTGAGCCAAAATAATTCCCGACCGCGCAAGAAGCTGTCATAGGCGTCGAGGTTCTTCGTCTGTTCGGTCGCCAGGGGGACGTCACGCTGCAACGATTTGCGCTAGGTCACGAGATCGCGGCAAGGGCCTGATCGAGATCGGCGATGAGATCGTCGGAATTTTCGATCCCCACCGAAAGGCGGATCAAGCTTGGCGTAATGCCCAGACGGGCCCTCTCGTCGGCAGAAATATCCGAATGGGTCGTGCTGGCGGGATGGCTTGCCAGTGATTCCGTACCCCCCAGCGAAACCGCCAGCTTTATGACTTCAAGATGATCCAGAACAGCAAAAGCCTCGGTTTCGCCGCCTTTGACTTCGAAACTGAATGTCGATCCCGCGCTCTTGCACTGGCGTTCGAAAATGGTGCGGTCCGGATGTTTCTCCGGCAGAAATGCCAGGTACCAGACGGATTTGACATGCTTGTGTGCTCGCAGGAATTCCGCCACTTTGCGCGCATTGCCGATTGCAGCGTCCATTCGTAGTTTCATCGTCTCCAGCGAACGCATCAGCATCCACGTCGTTTGTGGATCGCACATCGTTCCCAGGATCGTCCGCATCCCGCGGACAAGATCGATTTTGGCGCGGGAGCCCGAGCAGCTTCCAGCGATCAGGTCCGAATGGCCGCCCACATATTTGGTCAGGGAAGTGATCACCAGATCCGAGCCGTGGGCGAGAGGGGTCTGATAAAGCGGGCCAAGCATCGTGTTGTCGACAATGATCGCCGGTCGGCGATTGCGCATCTTGTCAGCGACCTCGCGCGCGGCCGCCAGATCGACGAGACCATTGGTCGGGTTGGCGGGCGTTTCGATATATAGGACGGCTACGGGGCCAATCGACTGGGCCTGTTCGGCTGCGGCCACTAGAGCCGCGACCCCGCCCTCTGCGGGAAACCCGATCGACGTAACGCCAAATTGCGGCAGTATCTTTTTAAGCAGGAAATCCGTTCCGCCGTAAACCGGATCGGAATGCAGGAGTACAGTTCCAGGCCGAACATAAGACCATAAGGTCGTCGAGATGGCCGCCATACCCGAGGCGAAGACAAGGCTCGCCTCTGCTTCATCCCAGATCGTGAGACGATCTTCCAACATTTCCAGATCTGGATTGTTGATCCTACTATAGATGAGGCCGGGTTCTTCGTTTGGTCGTTTCTCCCGCAAGCCATAGGCCAGCTCGAAGAATTCCTTGCCGTCCCGCGCCGACTTGAACACGAAGGTCGAGGTATGGAAGACGGGCGGCTTCAACGATCTCTCGGAGAGGAAAGGATCGTAGCCATACCCCATCATCAAGGTTTCCGGATGGAGTGGATGTCGGCCCACCCTGCGCGATAGCCATTTCTTATTAGTCACGGGCAGACCTCCCAGGCCGAAGACCTAGAACCAGAAA
>JBEKSH010000436.1:0-3865 GCA_049517235.1 Roseiarcus sp.
CGCCTGTCTCGATCTTCATCGCGGGCGTGGCGATGCTCGGCTGGCGCTGCGCCCGGCCGGTATGGATCCGCCATCTCCTGATGATCGCGATGGTTCCGCTGTGGATCGCCTATATCGGAACTTCGAACCGCATCCTCTACGATCAGCGACGGGTCAATCTGTGGGACGCGCAGCAGGCCAACCGCATTCTCGCGCGTCTCGAGGCCGACCCGCATTTCGCCGCGATGCGAACGCTCGTGTTGGTGAACGGCAAGGGCAAGCGCAGTCAGGCGCTATCGACCATGATCGGAGACATGAACGTTTCGGCCATCGCCGTGGGTTGGGCCAAGGAGGGGCTCATGGCGCAGGCGACCGGCGAACGTTTCGAGAGCGTTTCGGACGAACAGCGGCAGATCGCCGAAGTATATTGCGCGACGGCGGAGGCCTGGCCCGCCGCCGCGTCGGTCGCCATCACCGGCGACCTTGGCGTCGTCTGCCTGCCTCAATAGGATTGACAGAGGCGGCGGGGCGGCAGCGGACGCCGTTCCGGCGCGGCGACCCCCGCGTCCACAGCCAGAAGGCCCAAAACCCGCGATCGCGCAGGCGGACCACATCCGAATTGCTTTCCGACGCCCCCTCCCCTATATGTCGGGACAATCCCGCATTATTTAAGCGATTTGAGGCTGAGCCTCGCCCGGGCCGCCGGCCGGGGCGGCGCGCCCTCACCCGACAGGAGTTCAAGATCATGAGCGAAGCGCCGCTGATGCCCAAGGCGACGGCCGTCTGGCTGGTTGAAAACACGTCGCTGACGTTCGATCAGATCGCCGAGTTCTGCAAACTGCACCCTCTCGAGGTCAAAGGCATCGCCGATGGCGAAGTGGCGACCGGCATCAAGGGCCACGACCCGATCGCCTCGGGGCAGCTCACCCGCGAGGAGATCGCCGACGGCGAGAAGAATTCCGACCATCGCCTGACGCTCGCCGTCGCCAAGGTGCGCCTGCCCGAGTTCAAGAAGCAGCGCGGCGCGCGCTATACGCCGCTGTCGCGCCGCCAGGACCGGCCCAACGCCATCCTCTGGCTGCTGCGCAACCATCCCGAATTGAAGGACGCGCAGATGATGCGCCTCGTCGGCACGACCAAGTCGACGCTGCAGGCCATTCGCGAGCGCCACCACTGGAATTCGGCCAATTTGCAGCCGATGGACCCGGTCACCCTGGGGCTGTGCTCGCAGATCGACCTCGATTTCGAGGTCAACCGCGCCGCCAAGGACCGCCCGAAGGTCGAGGAAGATCGCGGCCAGACCCTGGTTCCCGCCGAAGTGACGACGGCCAGGCCGACGCCCAAGAGCCAGGCCGAGGTGTTCGGCGCGGTCAAGCCCAAGGCGAAGGAAGAGAAGATCGACGTCAATTCGGTGTTCGGCAAGCTCAAGAGCGCCGGCTGAGAAAATACGGCTGACGCCGCCCCGTCAAATCCCCTTAGCCTTCAGCGCGGCGCCGATTTCGTCGAGCGCGGCGGCGTCGTCGATGGTCGCCGGCGTCGTCCAGGGTTCGCCGTCGGCGATTTTCTTCATCGTTCCGCGCAGGATCTTGCCCGAGCGGGTCTTGGGCAGGCGATCGACGGCGATCGCCAGCTTGAACGCGGCGACGGGCCCGATCTTCTCGCGCACGAGGCGCACGATCTCCTGTTCGATGACCGCCGGCTGGCGCGTCACGCCCGCCTTGAGAACGATAAAGCCGCACGGCTGCTCGCCCTTGATCGCGTCCTTGATGCCGAGCACCGCGCATTCGGCGACGTCGGGATGCGAGGCGAGCACCTCCTCCATGCCGCCCGTCGACAGCCGATGGCCCGCGACATTGATGATGTCGTCGGTGCGCCCCAGAATGGTCAGATAGCCGTCCGCGTCCTTGAAGCCCGCGTCCGAGGTCTTGTAATAGCCGGGAAATTCGGCGAGGTAGGATTCGACCATCCGCGCGTCCTGGCGATACAGGCTGGGCAGCGCGCCGGGCGGCAGCGGCAGCTTGATCACGATCGAGCCCATCGTGCCGTCGGCGACCGGCTTGGCCGCGTCGTCGACGATGGCGATTTCGTAGCCCGGCATCGGCACGGTCGGCGATCCCAGTTTGAACGGCAGCAGGCCGAGCCCGGCCGGATTGGCGACGATCGGCCAACCCGTCTCGGTCTGCCACCAATGATCGACGACGGGAACGCCGAGCACGCGCTCGGCCCAGGCGACCGTGTCGGGATCGGCGCGCTCGCCCGCCAGGAACAGCGCGCGCAGCGAGCGCGTCGAATATTTCTTCAACAGAGCGCCTTCGGGGTCCTCCCGCCTCACCGCGCGAAGGGCGGTCGGCGCGGTGAAGAAGATTGCGACGCCATATTCCTCGATCATCCGCCAGAAGGCGCCGGCGTCCGGCGTGCCGACCGGCTTGCCCTCATAGAGCACGCTCGCGCAGCCGTGCAGCAGCGGCGCGTAGACGATGTAGGAATGGCCGACCACCCAGCCGATGTCGGAGCCCGCCCAGAACGTTTCGTCCTTCTTCACCCCGTAGATATTGTCCATCGACCATTGCAGGGCGACCATATGGCCGCCATTGTCGCGCACCACGCCCTTAGGGCTCCCTGTGGTGCCGGACGTGTAGAGGATGTAGAGCGGATCGACGGCGGCCAGTTCGACGCAGGCGGCGCGCTTGCCCGCGGCTTTGGCCGCGTCCAGCGTCGCCGCCCAGTCGTGATCGCGGCCCGCCTTTAGACTCGCCTCGCTTTGCGGGCGTTGCACGACGAGGCAGGCTTCCGGCTTGTGGGCGGCCAGGTCGATCGCCGCGTCGAGCAGCGGCTTGTATTTGACGATGCGTCCCGGCTCGATGCCGCAAGAAGCGGTGAGCACCAGCTTGGGCTGCGCGTCGTCGATGCGGGTCGCCAGCTCCTTGGCCGCGAAGCCGCCGAACACCACGGAATGAATTGCGCCGATGCGCGCGCAGGCGAGCATCGCCACAACGGCTTCGGGAATCATCGGCATATAGACGATCACCCGATCGCCCTTGACGACGCCGAAATCGCCGAGCACGGCGGCGAGCGTCGCGACTTCGTCGAGCAGCTGGGCATAGCTGATGCGCCTCTTGGCGGCGGCGACCGGGCTGTCGTAGAGGATCGCCGTGCGCTCGCCGCGCCCCGCCGCGACATGCCGGTCGAGGGCGTTGTAACAGGTGTTGCAGGTCGCGTCGGGAAACCAGCGCCCGTAGACGCCGGCGTGCGGGTCGAATATCCGCTTTGGCGGCTTGATCCAGTCGATCGCCCGCGCCGCCTTGCCCCAGAAGGCTTGCGGATCGGCGCGCCACTCTCCATAGACTTCGGCGTAGCGGCTGGTCATCGTCGCGTCCTCCCTGGCGGCTGTCGCCCTGCTCGGAATTTCCCGGCCTGCTTCGGATGTCGATTCCGCGGCCGCATTGATTTTTCTCAACTCGGGAACAATCAATCGCGGCGCCGGGCGCGCGTTTCCCGCCGCGCGGTCTTGACGCTACACTGTCGCCGCGCGTCGGGTCGAACACAAGGCGCAAGGCGCGCGCTTCGGGCCGATGAAGCGGGAAAACAGGATGAAGAAGCCAATATGCCGCTGGACTGGACTTTTTATCTCGTCGCCGTCCCGGCGGTCATCCTCGTCGGACTCTCCAAGGGCGGCTTTTCCGGCCTGAGCACATTGGCGATGCCGCTGCTGTCGGTGGTCATGTCGCCGGTGCGGGCGGCGGCGATCATGCTGCCGATCCTGCTCGTCCAGGACTGGGTGAGCGTCTGGGCGTTCCGCCGCGATTTCGAGCCGCGCAATCTGGCGATTCTCATCCCGGCTTCGCTGATCGGCATCGGCGCCGGCTGGCTGTTCGCCGCCGACGTC
>JBEKSH010000437.1:0-3862 GCA_049517235.1 Roseiarcus sp.
AATCATAATTACAACAACAATAACTACACATCAGAATAAAATCATACCCTACAAAAAGCAATTCACATAAGCACAGTGCTGCAGATCGTCATGATCCAGATAGAAGCCAGTCGGATCCGCTTCCATCATGAAGTCGTCGCCGGTGCCCGAGAAGATCATCACTTCATTCTCGGGATCGGCGCCGATGGTCTTGAAAAGCTGACCGACGGAGCGATGATTTTCGACGCTCAACTGGACCGACCCGCCCGCGGTGTGGGCCTGCGCCAGAATGACGCCGTCGGCCCGACGCTCCAGCTTGTAGCACTCCTTGAAGCGCTCCTTATATTCATCGAATTGCGGGGTCGGGATAAATTTGGTCAGGGACATGGCCGATTCTCCTTCTGGGTGACTTGGTTCGCTTCGACTTGCAGTTAAGATTCAACGTTGTGCGCGTCCGCCGCTCGTTGCTCACGATGTGTCGGCTGACGGAGAGGCTGGCGGCTTGGCCGCCAATAGCGCCGCGCGACGGCGCAGTTGAGCGACGATCCCCATTACGCCGCCGGGCACGAACAGCGCGATCACAATGACGATCAGGCTGAAGATCACCCGGTTAGCCTCGGACGTCACCGTCACGCGTAAGAACTGGGCCATCAACAGGACCAGGGGCGCGCCGATCAGCGGCCCTTGCCACGACGCCGCGCCGCCGATCACCGCTATCAGCACGACGTTGAGCGAGATATCGAGCGTGAACGTCCCGGTGGGTTCGATATAGAGAACTCGTTCGGAATAGATCCCGCCCACCACGCCCGTGAGGAAGGCGGCGATCACGTTGGCGATCCATTTCACTTCGGTCGTATGCACGCCGACGATCTCGGCGGCGTCCTCGTCCTCCCGGATGGCGACCAGCGCCCAACCGAAATTGGAGTGCTCGATGCCGTAGACCAACAGAGTGACGGCGGCGGCCAGGCCGAAGAACACGAAATAGAACAGTTGTTCCAAGCTGCGCGGGTCGAGCGAGAGTCGCGGCAGATAGACGCCCATCGCCCCCTGGGTGAACGGAACCGCGAGCACGGCGATCTGCACCGCGAACGTGATGATCATCGTGACCACGGCGAAATAGGCGCCGCGCAAACGCAACGTCGGAATTCCGATGAGCAAGCCGATCACCGCGGCGGCGAGCCCGGCCAGCGGCCACGACGCAAACGGCGACACCTCGAAAAACTGATACAGCAGCGCCGTGGCGTAGGCACCGATGCCGAAATACGTCGCCGTGCCGAAATTGAGATATCCGCCGTAGCCGCCCAGGATGTTCCACGCCTGGGTCAGAACCACGTACATGAATACGGTGCCCAGCGTGTCGAGCAACCCGAGATCGGAACCGACAAGCCCATAGAGGCCCGCCGCGACCGCCACGGCGATCACCGCCCACCGGTCCCGCCGCCGAGACGCGGCGCCTTTCGCCGGCGAAAGAAAGTGGAGCGAGAGCATCGACCCCTAAACCATTCTCCGGCTTGCGCCGATCAGCCCCTCGCGGCGCACGACCAGCACGATCGCCAGCCCGACGTAGAGAAGAAGGTAGACGTAGTCGAATGGCAGGAATGCGGTCGCGGCGGTCTGCGCCAGGCCGACGAACAAGGCGGCCGCCAGCGTATTCTCGACCTTGCCCAGGCCGCCCAGAATGACGATCAGGAACGCCCAGGCCAGCCATTGGACCTGGGTTTGCGGTGCGAAGGGAAAGACCATCCCCAGCGCGACGCCGGCCGCGCCGGCCGAGGCGATGCCGAGCCCGAACATGATGGTCGACAACCGGGTCACGTTGATGCCGAGCGACATCGCCGCCGCGCGATCCTGGCCCATCGCGCGGATCGCGCGGCCGGTCAGCGTGTGACGCAGGAACGCCCAGAACGCCGCCGTCAGCAGCAGCGCCAGGCCGCCGGCGATCAAGCTCACGGTGGCGAGGGTGACGCCCGCCACAATCACATGGGCGTTGCTGTAGCCGACGGTGATCACGCGCGTGTCGGTGGTCCAAACGATCGTGCCGAGGCTCTCGATCAGCGCCATCAGCCCGAACAGCGCGACCAGGCCCTGGGTCTGCTGCACGCGCTCGACGCGCGTGACGATGACGCGGTAGACGACCGCGCCGACGACGAAGAACAACGGGAGCGAAACGAAGAACGAAATGATCGGGTCGACGCCGAATCGTTCGAGCAATTCGAGCGCCAGGAACGAGCCGAGCATGATGAAGGCGCTGTGGGCGATGTTGACGACGCCCATGACGCCCATCGTGAGGCTCAGGCCGAGCGCCGCGATGGCATAGACCAGCCCGATCAGGATCCCGTCGAACAGGGTGTGGAGGACCAGGCTCAGCACGGACGACGGCCGGCTTGCCCGCAAGCGCGTGGGCGCGCCCGTCCGGTCGCCGCAAAACCGGCCCCGCTGCTTGAACGGCCCTCCCGCCCGGCTCGATGACGCCAAGCGCTATTTCGCTTCATCGGTCGTTCTCGGCTGCGCCAACGATAGCGCAATTCAATTGCAACGCCATGCGGCCCTGTCAAGAACTATCGATAGAAAATACGGTTGACGAACGGCAGTTGGTTGGCTAAATCTGAACGAACGATAGCGCATTTTCGACACGGACGACAAGACCGGCGTTGGGTCTCCGACTTGGCGCCGCGTGTTTTGGTCCGCGGTCCGGTCGGTGAGCGCGTGAACGGCGGGCACCCGCGAACGGGACGACGAACCGATCCGGGCGGGGCCGGTTTCGAAGCGCCGGACGAAGAAGAAGTCGGCGGGACGACAATCGCCGGATGGGTGAGGAAACAGAAAGGCGTTCAGCGATGATGAATTATCGGCAGATGCTTTGGGCGAGCGCGCTCTGCGGCGCGGTCGCCAGCGCCTTGGTCGGGGCCGACGCCCCCGCGCGCGCCGCCGACGTGAAGCCGATTGTCGTCGGGGGAACGCTCGGGCTGACCGGCGCGTTCGCCGGACCTTCGGCCGAATACAAGGCGGTCTACGATCGCTGGCTCGAGCAGATCAACAAGGCCGGCGGATTGCTCGGACGGCCGGTCAACATGATCATTTACAACGACGAGAGCACCCCGACGACCGCGCAGGGGCTTTACAATCGACTGATCGACCAGGACCACGCCGATTTGATTCTGGCCCCCCTCTCCACCTTTGTCGGCGGGGCGATTGTGCCGATCGTGCTGTCCCATAACATGCTGCTGTTCAACGGCGGCTTCGTCGGCGTCAAATTGTTCGACGACGCCAAGGGCTCGATCATCGGCACTTACACCTATCAGGAGCCCGACTACTCGCGCGGCGTCTTCGATCTGATCAAGACGCTGCCCGAACAGCAGCGGCCCAAAACCGTCGCCATCCTGACCGCGCAGAATCCTTTCACGATCGTCGATCGCGAAGGCTCCCGCGGCCAGGGCGGGGCGCTCAACTTCGCCAAGGAAGCGGGCATGAGCGTGGTGGTCGACGAGCAATATCCTCCGTCGACGACCGACTTCACCGGCCTGGTGCAGAAGGCCAAGGCGGCGAACGCCGACCTGCTGCTCGAACTCGGCCTGCCCAACGACGAGTTGCAGGTGGCGCGCACTGTGCGGCAGCAGGACTATCGGCCCGCGATGTTCTGCATCTGCGGCTCGCAAATGACGACGCTGCCCGCCTGGCCCAAGCTCGGCGACGCCGCCGAAGGCGTGATCGGCACCACGGTCGCCTGGCCCAACCAGCCCTACGCCGGCCTCGCCGAGCTCGCCGCCTTCTTCAAGGGCCGCGGCTACGAAGCGCTGCCGACCTACGGCGTCGTCTCGCAAGCCGTGCTCGAGGTGATGACCCAGGCCGTGGAAGGAGCCAAGACGCTGGATCAGGACAAGCT
>JBEKSH010000438.1:0-3856 GCA_049517235.1 Roseiarcus sp.
GCAACTGCTGCTGATCGTAGGTTCCGAACAGGCCGGAGAAACTCCAGCTCTGCCGCGACGGCGAAGGCTGCCCCTCGGCGGCGGCCTCTTCCGGCGCGGCCGCTTCGTTGGCGGCGGGGGCCGCAGCCGCGGCGGGAGCCGGAGGGGCCGGAGCCGGCGCGGCGGCGGGCGCTGGAGCGGCGGCGGGCGCGGCCTCGGCGGCAGGTTGGGCGGGCGCGGCGCCGGCGGCCGGCGCGGCGTCATCGGCGCGCGAGGCCGCGCCGAACGCTATCAGCAGCGCGAACGTCGCCGGGGCGAGGGCGATTCTTTTGAAACGGATCATGTGCATTTCCCTTGAGCGATCGGTTTCAAATCATTCGGCGGGCTGCGCCGCCGACGCGCCTTTGGCCAGCACCGCGTCGGCGATGGAGGCCGGCAACGGCTTGGTCTTCTCGAACAGCCCGAGCAGCGGCAGGACGACGACGAAGAACGCGAAATAGCAGAAGGCCAACAGCCGGGCCGCCAAAGTCGTGCTGTCCGTCACTTCCTGCGAGCCGAGCCAGCCGAGGCCGAGGCAGACCGCGACAAAGACCCAGAAGAATATGCGGAACACCGGACGGTATTTGCCCGACTTGACCGGCGATGTGTCGAGCCACGGCAGGAAAGCGAGCACGGCGATGGCGCCGAACAGGCAGACGACGCCGACGAGCTTGTTCGGAATGGCGCGCAAAATCGCGTAGAACGGCAGCAAATACCATTCCGGCACGATATGGGCCGGCGTGACCAGCGGATTGGCGTTGTTGTAATTGTCCGCGTCGCCCAAATAATTGGGGATGTAAAAGACGAACCAGGCGTAAACGATCAGAAACACCGCCAGACCCACCCCATCCTTGAGCGTCGCGTAAGGCGTGAAGGCGACGGTGTCGCGCTCGACATTCTTGACTTCGACGCCGTCGGGATTGTTCTGGCCGACCACATGCAGCGCCCAGACATGCAGGCCGACGACCCCGACGATCATGAACGGCAGCAGATAGTGCAACGAAAAGAAGCGGGTGAGCGTCGCGTTATCGACCGCGTAGGCGCCCCACAGCCAGATCGAAACGCTCTTGCCGACGATCGGGATCGCGGTGAAAAGGCTGGTGATGACCGTCGCGCCCCAGAAGCTCATCTGGCCCCACGGCAGCACATAGCCCATGAACGCCGTCGCCATCATCAGAAAATAGATGATCACGCCAAGAATCCACAGGACCTCGCGCGGCGCCTTGTAGGACCCGTAGTAGATGCCGCGGAACATATGAATATAGACGGCGAGGAAGAACATCGACGCGCCGTTCGAATGCAGATAGCGGAGCAGCCAGCCGAAATTGACGTCGCGCATGATGTGCTCGACCGAACTGAACGCCATGGTCGATTCGGGCGTGTAATGCATCGCCAGCACCACGCCGGTGACGATCTGGGCGACCAGCATGAACGACAGAATGGCGCCGAAGGCCCAGAGATAGTTGAGATTGCGCGGGACCGGATAGGCGATGAACGACGAATGCATCAGCCCCACAAGGGGCAGGCGGCTTTCAAACCAGCGAGCGAGAGCGCTTTTGGGGACGTAAGTCGTGGGTCCGCTCATGACTTTGGTTCTCTAACGACGGGCTGGCGGGAATGGAGGGAAACGATAGCCGGGCCGTGGCCCCAAGATCAACCGATCCGCACTTTCACATCGGACAGGAAGGCATATTCGGGAACTTCGAGATTGAGCGGCGCCGGCCCCTGGCGGATGCGCCCGGACGTGTCGTAGACCGAACCATGGCACGGGCAGAACCAGCCGTCGTATTTGCCTTGATGGCCAAGCGGCACGCAACCCAGATGGGTGCAGACGCCGACGACGATCAGCCACGGCGCCTTCTTGACGCGCTCGGCGTCGGTCTGCGGATCGCGCAATTCGCTGAGCGGCGTATCGACCGCCTCCTCGATCTCCTTGGGGGTGCGGTGGCGGATGAACACCGGCTTGCCGCGCCACTTGACCGTGACGATCTGACCTTCCGGGATCGCGCTGATGTCGACTTCGATCGCCGCCAAAGCCACGGTCGACGCGTCAGGATTCATCTGGTCGATCAGCGGCCAGGCGACCGCGCCGACGCCGACGGCGCCCACGGCGCCGGTGGCCAGGTACAGAAAATCTCTGCGGTTCGGATCGACGGTCGCCGCGCCTGCCAAATGAGCCCCCAATTTTTGCGGCCGCACCCCGCCCTTTTCGGGTGATCGCGCGGAGCCGTTCGAGCCGCCTTCGATGCGCCTCAAAGCAAGTGTTTCAAAACGCCAGCCGGCGCCCGGACAGACCAAACAAACGCCGAAAGCGCGCGCCCGCAGCCCATCGTTCGCGGCTATTTCGCACCCTTCGCTTTGGTTGTCCATAGTCCCATTGCGGCCCCGGGCGCGGCTTGTCGTCACGGCTGCCGGGCGGCGGCGGCGCCCCAACAGCCGCTTCACTGCGGCGATCCGGCAGTCCAGGCTTTCCCTTTTCCTCGACTGGCTCTAAAGGCGAAAGCCATGGCGCCGTTCGCCCCTCCTCTCTGGCTCGCGCTCTACGAGCCCGACATCGCCCAGAACACGGGCGCCATGCTGCGCACCTGCGCCTGTTTCGGCATAAGGACGGCGATTGTCGAACCGGCCGGCTTTCCCGTCTCCGATCGTCATTTCCGCCGCTCCGGGATGGACTATCTCGACCATGTCGAGATCGACCGCCATGTTTCGTGGCGCGCCTTTTCGCAATGGCGGCGCGGCAATGAAAAAAGGCTGGTGCTGCTCACTACCAGGGCGGAGGAAACCCTCTGGGACTTTGCATTCCACAGGGACGACGTCATCATGGTGGGACGGGAATCGGCGGGCGTTCCGCAGGAAGTGCACGACGACGCCGACGCGCGCGTTCGCATCGCCATTCGGCCGCCCCTGCGCTCGCTCAATGTGAGCGTCGCGGCGGCGCTGGCGCTCGCCGAGGCGATGCGCCAAATCGGAAGCGCCGGGGGAGCGACAGGATGACGCATGCGACGCTCGATGCCCGCCAACGCGCCGCCAGCGCCTGGTTCGAGGACCTGCAGGTCAAGATGATCGCCGCCCTGGAAAAGCTGGAGGACGAGGCGCCCGGCCCGTTCGCGCCGGACGCTGGCGCGCCGGGTCGGTTCGTCTCCAAGCCCTGGTCGCGCGTCGACCATTCCGGCGCGCCTGGCGGCGGAGGGCGCATGGCGATGCTGCGCGGGCGCGTCTTCGAAAAGGCGGGCGTGCACGTCTCTACGGTTTTTGGAACCCTCGCCCCGGAATTCGCCGGCCAGATACAAGGCGCGCAGGCCGATCCGCGCTTTTGGGCCGCGGGACTGTCGCTGATCGCCCATCCCCGCAATCCGAACGTTCCGGCCGTCCACATGAACACGCGCTTTGTCGCAACGACGAAACAATGGTTCGGCGGCGGCGCGGATTTGACGCCGACGCTCGATCGGCGCCGCGTCCAGAGCGATCCCGACGCGCAGGCCTTTCATCGGGCGATGCGCCAGACGTGCGAGCGCCACGCAGCCGTCGCCTCGCACCGCCGGTTCAAGGAATGGTGCGACGAATATTTCTATCTCAGACACCGCGATGAGCCGCGCGGCGTCGGCGGCATCTTCTATGACTATCTCGATTGCCCGGCGGACGGCGCGGTTTTCGACGCCAATTTCGCGTTCACCCGGGATGTCGGCGAGACTTTCACGCAAATCTATCCGGCGATCGTGCGCGCCAATTTCGCGACGCCCTGGAGCGAGGACGACCGTGAAGAGCAACTCGTGCGTCGCGGCCGTTATGTCGAATTCAACCTGCTCTACGATCGCGGAACGATTTTCGGGCTGAAGAC